>JAZBOS010000116.1 GCA_036351255.1 Bacteroides sp. | reverse complement strand
CCCAGCCACATCCTACCCCTTCGTCATCGAGCTTTCTTTAAACGGCTCGAAAAACCTTAGTTTTATCCCTTTGGGAAGGGAAACCACTGTCGAGATACGCTCATCGTGGACCGACCCCGGATTTGACGGGGCCTTTCTTCCCGCAAAAAGGGAAATCAGCGAAGAAGGGTTCAAGGCCAAATGGCGGGTTTTGGAACTGAACCGCAACTACCCGCAGTACTGGACCAACCGTGACGTCAACTTCGGGGCTTCTGCCTTTGGCGTAAACCTGGTGACCCCCGTTGAGACCTATCAGGTCACCGAACGGTCAACGAAATATGCCATCCTGTTTATTGGACTGACCTTCGTGGTGTTCTTTTTCATTGAGATCCTGCGCAGGTTAAGGGTGCACCCCATACAATACATCCTGGTAGGATTTGGCCTGAGCCTGTTTTACCTGTTGCTGCTTTCCCTTTCCGAGCACCTGGGCTTTGGCTTGGCATATGTTGTGGCTAGCCTTGGAATCATCGTGATGATTGCTGGCTATGCCAGGAGCATTTTCAAGGACACCCGGATGGCACTGGTGATGGCGGCCTTCCTGGCTGGGCTCTACGGCTTCCTGTACATCCTCCTCCAGATGGAGGACTTTGCCCTGCTGTTTGGCGCCATAGGGCTGTTTGTCATTCTTTCGACGGTGATGTACCTTTCACGAAAAGTGGACTGGTATGCCATCGGAGCATCGCAGAAAGAACCAAAATAGCAGTTTGGTCAAGGGCTTCATAAAGTAAGGCGCTTCGGAACATTTATCTCCGGAGCGCTTTTTCTATGGATTCCAAAGCAGTAGGGATCTGAAAATATTTTGATAGGAATATAAGCTATTCCTTCATTGACAGGGCAATCAGCTCAATCATCCGTGAGGAATAGCCGTATTCGTTGTCGTACCAAGCGAGGATTTGCACGAAATTGCCTCCAAGGACACGGGTGCTCAGGGCATCGAAAACGGCAGAATGCGGATTGCCAATCACGTCGCTGGAGACAATGGGATCTTCAGTGTATTGAATGATTCCCTTCATCTGGTTTTCGGCCGCCATTTCAAAGAGGCTGTTGACCTCCTCTACGGTAGTATTGCTTTTCAGGATGGCGTTCAGTTCTAAAAAGGAACCATCGGCTACCGGGACACGGGTAGCAAATCCATCGAACCTATCCTGAAGCGAGGGCAGGATCTCTTTGGCAGCCTTGATAGCACTGGTAGTGGTGGGAATAATGTTGTCAGCCGCATTGCGTGCCCGGCGCAGGTCGTGATGTGGGGAATCGATCACATTCTGGTTATTGGTATAGGGGTGGACGGTGTTCATAAACACACGGTCAATGCCGAAATGGTCTTCAAGGACTTTCAGCATAGGCGTCAGGCAGTTGGTGGTGCAGGAGGCATTGGAGATGATCTTTTGCACAGGCGAAAGGGTGTGATGATTGACGCCCAGTACCACCATATTGTCGAGTCTTTCCTTGGGGGGACAGCTAAGGATCACCTTCTTCACCCCGGGGCGCAGATGCCCCTGCAGCATATCGCGGGTGAGGAAAAGTCCTGAAGACTCCACCACCACATCTACCTGATGGTCTTCCCAAGGGATCTTTTCCGGATGGAAGAAAGAATATTTCCTCATAGAATGCCCGTTGACCATCAGGGTATCGGTGGACTCATCGCCACGGACCTCACTACCAAAGCGCCCGTGAACGGTGTCGTATTTCAGCAGGTGAACCAGGGTTTTGAGCAGCATAGGATCGTTGACGGCCACCAGCTGCATGTCATCACGCTGTTGCATAAGCCTGAACACCAGGCGGCCTATCCGGCCAAAACCATTAATTCCTACCCTGATCATCCTGTTTGTTTATATATCCAGGTCGAGCCTGATCTGTTTTTCGCGGTCACCGGGTTTAATGCTGTCATCAGGCTTATCCGGTTTTTTCCGGGGTTTCCTGGGAGGTTTCGGTTTTTTTGGTTCCTCCGCTTCTTCTGCTTCAGGGGCTTCACCGGGCTCATCTCCTTCAGCCGCTTCGTCATCCTGACCTACGACCCATTCAAAAATGAGCCCATCCTCACCCACAGATTCTCCCCGGGTGTCGGGAGTTTCTTCAGGGGTGGCAGTAGAGGTGGGTTCAGGGATTTCCTCTGGTTGAGGTTCCTCTTCCGGTTCCTCTTTAAGCAGGGGCTCGAGCCATTCAACGGATTCTATCCCACCGGAAGCCACACGTTTTCCACGGGCTTTGTAGCTCTTCACGGCGATAAAACTTTCGGCGTCGATCTCCTCGCTTGTAGCGGGCTTACGCGGAGTGGCAGCTAGGTTGACCTTCAGGCGGGGCCAGGGTTCGTCGGTGAGCAGCAACAGTTTGTTACCCGCTTGCTCGCCGATGAAGTTGATGGGTTTCCCGTTGGGTTCAGGCTCGAAACGCTTCAGATACTGGAATCCCTGTTCTGAGTCGTAGAACACGGCCGTAAGCACGATACCTTCTTTCACCTTTCGCAACAGCAGCGGCTTCTCATCGAAATGGGTGCTCAGGTCATAGCCAATGATGCGATAGGTGCCGTTGGCATAAACGGCCAGCAGCTTGTCATCACCCTTAAAGGCACCTAGGTATTGTCCGCGCTTGTCGGCATTGAGGCGTAGCACGGTCTCGTCGAACCAGATGTCCATAGCACCCAGGGTAGAGACCCCCTGATCTCTGAGCACGACCTTGCGAATGGGATGCTTGGTGACAAGGTTTCCTGAGGCAGCCCTTCCCTTGATGGCCAGGTCGGCAAAATCCAGATCAAAGACTGGCTTGCGAAGCTTGGGTTTATGGCGCAGGTAGATGGTCACCACCTCAGCTTCCCCGTTGGGGTTGGCGGTAAAATACAATACCTTGCTGCCTTTGGTGCCTTTGGTGAGGTCATAGTCCTTGTCGCGGGTGACGCCCTTCACCGCAAAACGTTTCATATAGGAGGCCCCCTTGTGACCGTCCTGGTAAATCATGTTGTAGATGGTACGGTCGTCGTTACGCTCAAAGACGGCAATGTGAATGATGCCCTTCCCGACAAAGGACTTCCCATCGACTTTGGTCACAAGGAAGGTGCCGTCTTCACGGAACACAATGATGTCGTCAATGTCGGAACAGTCGCAGACGTATTCATCCTTACGCATCGAAGTCCCGGCAAAGCCTTCCTCACGGTTTACATAAAGCTTTTCGTTGGCCACGGCAACCCGGGTGGCTTCAATAGTATCGAAGAAACGGATCTCGGTCTTACGCTCACGGCCTTTCCCGAATTTCTCGCGGATGCGCAGGTAATAATCGATGGCATATTGCACCAGGTTCTCCAGATGGTGGTTCACCTTGGCCAGCCTTTCTTCAAGATCGCGCATGAGCTGATCGGCCCTGAAGGCATCGTAACGGGAGATGCGTTTGATCTTGATTTCAGTAAGCTTGATGATGTCGTCGCGGGAAATTTCGCGGTAGAACTGCTTTTTATAAGGAGTAAGACCTTTGTCAATGGTTTCGATGACGGACTCCCAGGTTTCGCATTCCTCAATTTTCCGGTAGATGCGCTTTTCGATGAAGATCTTCTCCAGGCTGGAATACAGCAGTTGCTCAAGCAGTTCATGCTTTTCAATCTCGAGTTCACTACGCAGGAGGTCCAGCGTATTATCAGCAGATATCTTCAACAGATCGTTGACATCAAGGAACTTAGGCGTATCGGTATCAATGACGCAGCTGTTGGGCGAAATGCTTATCTCGCAGTCGGTGAAGGCAAACAGGGCGTCAATGGCCTGGTCGGGAGAAATGCCCGGCATGAGGTGAACAAGGATCTCAACATTCTGTGCGGTGTTGTCTTCGATCTTTTTGATCTTGATCTTGCCCTTGTCGTTTGCGGCTACAATGCTGTCCATCAGTCCGCCGGTGGTCGTGCCAAAGGGGATCTCCGTAATCACCAGAGTTTTCTTGTCGAGGATGTTGATCCGGGCACGTACCCGGACCTTGCCGCCCCTGAGGCCACCGTTGTATCTGGAGAAATCGGCCAGCCCCCCTGTCGGGAAGTCAGGATAAATATCCGGTTCTTCGCCTTTGAGGTAATTAACAGAAGCGTCGATGATTTCTATGAAGTTGTGAGGCAGAATCTTGGATGCCAGACCTACCGCAATGCCTTCCACTCCCTGGGCAAGCAGCAAAGGGAATTTTACCGGAAGGGTCAGGGGCTCCTTGTTGCGGCCGTCGTAACTGGGCTTCCACTGGGTGGTCTTGGGATTGTACAAGACCTCGAGGGCAAACTTGGACGGACGGGCTTCAATATATCTTGGGGCTGCGGCACTGTCACCGGTAAGGATGTTTCCCCAGTTACCCTGGGTGTCGATCAGCAGGTCTTTCTGCCCAAGTTGCACGAGGGCATCGCCAATAGAAGCATCGCCGTGGGGGTGATACTTCATGGTGTTACCAATGATATTGGCCACCTTGTTATAGCGGCCGTCATCCATTTCCTTCATCGAATGCAGGATACGGCGCTGCACAGGCTTGAGGCCATCGCGCACCTCGGGCACGGCACGCTCGAGGATCACATAAGAGGCATAGTCGAGAAACCAGTCCTTATACATCCCCGAGAGCGGGGTGGTTGTATATTCGCTGGCAGGGGTGTCCTGAGGCTGAACACCATCCTTGCCATCATCAGCAGGGTGAAGGGAATCCAGATTTTCGTCTTGAGAATTGCTCATTTCAGTTCGTAAACCAATAGTAAAGATTTTCCTGCCCGGAAAATCGCTGCAAAGTTAACAATAAAAACTTTCCTTATAAGGCCTGAAACTCAATGGAAGTTGAGAATTTTCCACTATTTCATGAACCTCAGCAGCAAGGTCTCTGCCAATAGGGCAGCAAGGGCCAGCAAGAGAAATAGCTTCCACAGCTGCCGCCCCAAAGAGGCCTGTTCGAGGGCCTTGCCCAGGCCGGATTCACTGGTTTCGATAACCTGCGCCTGGCTGATACCCTGGTCCTGGAGCAACGCTTTCAGCTCTTCCCCTGAATACACTTCTGAGACAGACTCCCTGCGGTCATAATTGAAAGAGAGCCCCCTCACCAGGGTCTCGCCATTCCAGAGGGCGTAATTGTCTGCCTGATTTACCTGGTCGCGGACAAACAGCTGGAGACTGCTGCCGGCGCGACGTTGCTCGGGGATGACCTCGGTTTCAGGTCCCCTGAGTTTCAGGACCTCATCGCGTTGCAGGCGAGCCCCCTGAACCAGGATTGGCTGGTTATCGCCCAATACGTGATATAGTGGCTGGAAAGAACCACTCTGCAGGGCAATGTTGACCAGCGTAGGCACAAATACGGCATGCCGCTGGAAGTTACTGAAGTCATCACTTAAGGGCACCGCCGAAAGGAAAACCTTCCCACGCCCGTAAGGATAGACTACAAAAAAAGGATCACCGTTCTGCAGGTCCATCAGGGTCTGACCTGATGAGCTGGTAGAGCGCCGGATGGAATAATGCTGAAGGCTGCGTGGCAGGTCCATGTTATCAGGTAAATCTTCAAATACGCCTGTGTAGATCTGATGGCGGTCGTTAAGGGTTGATACCCTGTAGCTTGCCGTATCCAACCCAGAAAACTCATCAAGACCCATACCCAAAAAGAACTCATTGTAAGACGAAAGCTCAGCGGAGCTGCCGGGAAAGATCACCAGGTGTCCGCCCTGTTCAGCATATCGCCGGGCCTCCAGGGCAAGTCCCCCACTAATGGCATTGAGGCCATTCATTACCAGCATATTGTATTGCTGGAATTCACTGAAATCTACCGCAAAAACTGGCTGGCTCGAAAAAAGAAAGGTAGAATCCCTCCCAAACAACGCCCTGAGAAAAGCCCCTTGCCCCTGCTCGTCGATGCTCAATACCGGAATGCCAGAAGCCACCTCATAGCTGAAAAACAACTGATCATCAAAGGAGATGGGGTAATCGACAATCTCGATGCGTCCCTGCTGCATGCCTTCGCCTTGTATGGTCCAGGTCAACGATTCTTCGGTTTCACCTCTTGCCGGGATATTGAAGGAAGCCACCGTACGTTGTACTTCGTTGACAAACAGGCGCAGGGGCTGGTTTTCCATGGGTAAGTCGCCATCGTTGCAGATACGCACTTTCAGTGTCACTGCCTGCCCTGCGAGACGCA
The DNA here is from genome assembly GCA_036351255.1 of Bacteroides sp. NCBI lineage: Bacteria > Pseudomonadati > Bacteroidota > Bacteroidia > Bacteroidales > Bacteroidaceae > Bacteroides > Bacteroides sp. The sequence continues at coordinate 14,637 of JAZBOS010000116.1, read as the reverse complement.
CCGGGGATTCAAACCAGCAACTGTCGATGAAAACATTGGCAGGGCTCTGTGCTTGCAGGGGTATGAAAAAGGATGTAATGTTGCTATCGGGCTTGGCCTCACCAAACACCGCCATGCTTTTCTGATAATCGGACACGTAATAGGCATTTTGCTTACCGTTGGTATTGCCTGTAAACAACTCATTTTTCCGCTGCATCACTTCTCCAAGGGTGCGGACCGCAGGCGACAGATCCAATTCCCCCAGCAGGGTAAGAAACTCATCCTTGCTAACAAAGTGCTGATGCCTGCCTTCAAAGTCATTTGTCAACAACAGGAAACGGTCGGTGGGCTGATAAATACCGGCCACCTGCCTGGCTATCTCGCGCGCCTCGTCCAGCAAATGACCCTGACGTGCCAGCGCATCCATGCTGAAGCTGTTGTCGATGTAAACCGCTACGGCATTGCCTTCTGCACTAACCTGACTTTCCCCTGAAGGGATATATGGCTTCGCAAAGGCCAGCACCAGGAATGCTATAGCCAGCATTCGTGCCGCAAGCACCAGCCAGTGCTTCAGACGCGCCTGCCTTTTAGATTCCTCGCTAAGCTGCTCCAGGAAGGAAACATCAGGGAAATACACCTTTCGGAAACGCCGGAAATGAAACAGATGGATAATAACCGGGATGGCAACAGCCAGCAACGCAAACAGAAATGCCGGGTAAACAAATTGCATGGATCAGTTTTCTTGCAGTCCTTTTTTGAAACTACACAAAGTTATGATTAATTGTTTTAGGCCTGTCAATAAAATGACCGCCCCGGCTTTCGCACCTAGGCGGTCATGAAGCATTTACTCTGCCTTACCGCTTAAGGAAGGTCTGACTTAAAACTTTCCTTTCGGAAATGATTTGCAAAACATATGTTCCGGGTCTGAGACCGTCGAGGGGCACCTCTATACGAGGCTCATTGCTTTCTACCGCCTGCTCAACAAGCACCCGGCCAATGAGGTTCACAATCCGGAGGCCGTTCACGGGGCCGTAAAAGGTAACATACAAGCGGTCGCCGGCAGGATTGGGAAATACCTTCATCCCGGCAATGGAGGGATTGTGCACGCTGGTGGTGATCATTGAAACATTAACAATTACATCCTGATCTACCACCGTTACCTCATCCTCCATATACAGGAAGTCGGGGTGATCTGCTACCCAGGCATAAGTTCCAGGCGCTACGTTCTCAAAGACGTAATCTCCCGGATCATTCTCATCTCCCGCAAGGGTAATCACGGCATCGGTAATGTCATCACCCTGTTCATCATTCACTACGAAGGTCACCGTATAGGTTTCCCCGGCAATGGGGAGCACCACAGGCACAAGAAGATTGGCATCGATCACCGTAAAATTGCCTGACACATGGCTGTCTTCATAGCTCACCACATAGGAATACCCCCCCTGTGCAAATTCAAACACATAATCGCCCGGATCGCCTGTCTGTCCTTCAACAGTCACGACAGCACCACTGATGGGGCTTGCGTTCAGGTCCTGCACCTCAAAGCTTACCTCATAAACAGGGAGATCGAGCTCAACGGTAAATGTAACCATAACATTCACGCAGCCGCTGCCCGCCGTCAGGCTGGCTTCAAAGGTGCCAGGCGCTGCATAAACGTGGAAAGGGTTCACCTCATCCGAAGTATTTCCATCCCCAAAATCCCAGAGGTAATAAGTCACATTATCAGCATTGGCAAAAAAGGCCACCTCATGGTCTAGCACTTCATATGCAGGATTCACCACCGGCTGGTTGTCGAGGTCTTCCACAACAACAACATCATCCACATAAATGTAGTACCGTCCCGAAGTTCCTCCCTGGGTATGCCAGCCAAAGTAGTATACCCCGCTTTCTTCCACCGTAAACTGCTGCACAGCCTGCAGATAGGAATTGGAGTTAAAGGATGGCAAATTGATTAAAAGATCCTCCATTTGGGCTGCGCTCTGACCGGAACCGATATGCAGGGCCAGGTTCTCCGTAGAATAGCGCGAACGGTAAAAGAAGCTGAATGCATAACATTTGCCGGCCTCCAGATAGAAGCATTCGCTGAAGAGCCAGTCGTCATTGATGGTGTTCCCCCCTGCGCCGTCGGTGCGGATAGCAAAGGAGTAATCACCGGTGTTGGCCACAGAAGCGTCCTGTACTACCTGCCATTGGTTTACCCCGGCCACATTCTGCACAACCCACTCACTCACATCATCCGTGGGCTCAAAACTGGTGTGGTATTGTTGCATCAGGTAATCGCTGAGGTAAAAAGCATTGTTTACAGGGTTCTGGTCCTCATCCAATTGAGACCAGAAAACAAGTTGATACACCTGATCGGGTGCAATGGTGAAGCCGTTTTCAAGCACCACCCACTGGCTGCCTCCAGCCTCAATGGTTTCATTGAAACTGAATTCAATGGACTGTTGTCCTTCGATTTGAAGGGCTAGCCCGAAAGCATTCACTGTTGTGCTGCCGTAATTGGTGACCTCCACTTCAATGGTGGAAGCGGGCAGCAAGCCACAGTTTTCGTCCTTATCACGGTGTATGATTGCATTGGTCACGGCCAGGTCGTAATCAAACACCTGGTAAATGGTAATGTCATCTACGTGCATTCCAAACAGGTCGGGCGCCCCATAGGCATGCCAGCCAAAGTAATACTCCCCGCTCTCCGTTACCGTAAAGGTGGTTTCGGCTAGCTGGTAAGTAGAGTTGCTTATGGAGCCCAGGTCGATGATCAACTGGCTCATTGAAGATCCCTGCTGGGCATTGCCCAGGTTCAGCTTCAGGCTCTCCGGCCAGGTGGAAGCGCGGTTCTTGTAATAAAAGCTGATGTAATAAGTGGCCCCGGCCTGCAGATTGAAGCAGGGACTGATTAGCCAGTCGTTGCTGGCAACACTGGTCTGGTTCGACATATAGGAATATGAATGGCTGCCATTATTGGCGTGCACTGGATCCGGGTTCAGGACCCATAAGGTGCCATCATTGTTGCCATCCTCCACCAGCCAGCTGCTGAAGTCCTCATCCGGCTCAAAACCCATAGTGAAGGTGCCTTCTGTGGCCAGGTCGAAGGATGAAAGTTGCAGGGCCACTTCATACAAACCATCATTAGCTCCATTTTCATCACCTTCCACAAGGGTGTAAACCGAAAGCACATTGTCAACTCCTTCACTGAGGTCGATCGTAGTGTTAAAGGTATATGCAAAGGTTTCCCCCTGCGAGAGGGTTTGGTTTACCGTCTCCACCACAGCTTCCTGACCATTCAGGCTATAGGCCACTTCAAAGTTTTCGAGCGCTTGAGTGCCAAAGTTGGTCATTTCCACCTCCACCTCTTCCGCATCCGTAAACGAACAGACATTGCCCGGTGATAACAGGGCGGTTACCCCAGCATCCACTTCAAACTGGTTTTTGATCTCAATATCTGTGATATGCAATATATAGCTCTCTGGATTATTCAGGCTTCCAGTTGTAGCATAACAGGCCAGGATGACTTCCTCCCCACCATATTCACTGATGGGGAAGGTAAAGGGCTGCAGGTCAGCGATCAGGCCGCTCCCCCGTTCCAGGGCAGCCACCTGCTCCCAGGAAGCGCCGCAATCATCCGATATCATGATGGCCAGCTTGTCGTCAGCACCCATCTGGGTAACACCCTCTTCATACTGCACGGCGGCCCTTAGGCTTACCGCAAGATTGGGGCTAGCAGTGAATTTCGGGCCGATCATCCAGTCCTCTGTGCCCAGCTGAACATAATAAACGCTGGCAGTTCTCGAGCCGGAGAAATTCTCCCCCTGCCAGTCGGTATCCATCACCACGCGCGGATAATCCTTGCCACGGGCCTCAAACCAGCCGGGATAAATTCCGCTCAGGTTATCGGTATAAAAACCCATGAAGTTCATCGAAGGCAGTGGAAGGTTCAGGGACTCAGAATGACTCAGCACGATGCCCCCTTTCGCATCATTGGCAGCATAGCCGTCGCCAGGCAGTTCGACCTCTACGCTAAAGGTGTATTCCCCAAAAGGGGGATCCTGGAGCATCCCCACCTCCAGCTCGACATATTCGCCCGGCTCTATCACCCCTGCAAAAGCGCCGAATAGGTTTTGCGTCACTGCCCCGCGGACTCTAACCCTCACAGGAACAGAACTGATGGGTTCCAGGCCATCATTCTTGATGCGCACCACAACGGGTTGCTGGGCCTCAAAACAAGCATTGGCTGCCGGGGCTACCAGGCTGTGCGCCAGGGCATCCTGCCCGGTGGCATCCTTGATCACGATGTCATCGAGGTGAAAAGCCGCCAGGCTGTTGGCCTCCTGACCATTGCTAGCATAAAAGGCCACACGGATGGTCTGGCCTGCAAACTGCCCCAGCGAAAAGTCATAATCTTGGGGGATCCAACTGGGCTGATTGGCAAATTTAAAGGGATGAACCAGGTGTTCGAAATTGAAATCACCCAAGGAAACCAGCACACTGACGCTGTCGTTAAAGCTGAGGTTCCCCTGGCTGGGGTCATCCCAGATGCGGCTCAGTGCGGCCTTAAAGCTGATCTTTGTGGTTTCTGTAGCCACAAACTCGGGGCTTATGATCCACTCGTCCTTCAGGCCAATGTAATCGAATGTCACCGAGGCCGTGGCAGAACCATATAACACATCACCACGGTACCAGCCGCTGTTCATGATCTGGGGTATGCCGTAGCCTTTCCCTTCCAGCCAGCCGGGGTACATCTCGGTTAGGTTTACCCCGTTGAACAATTCAAAATCAAGGGTCAGGGGCAGGTCAGTCGCCCGCGACCTGCCTTCTCTGCATAAAGCCACAGAAGAGATTAATGTATATAAAAAAATGGCAAGGGTAATTCTTTTCATGGGAGGATAGCATTTGAATAAAACATTTGATATTAATTCAAAAATAAGAGAAAAATCCATTTTTCCCCAATATGCTTTCCCACCAAAATTTAAGGTAGGGTTAAAACGGATATCCGATCCCCAGATTAAAGATGAGGTTTTCCCGGCGCCAAGCCTTATTGAAAGGCTGAATGGGATGCAACGAAAAAACCTCTTCCCAGGGAACCATCAGCGGAAAGGCAAAGTCGAAGCGTAGCACAAAGAAATTGACATCGATCCGCAAGCCGATACCTGCGCCCACGGCGATTTGCTCGTAAAAGCGGCCCAATTGGAACTGTCCGCCCGGCGCGAGGGTATCCTCTTCCAGCCGCCATACATTGCCGGCATCCACAAAAAAGGCTCCTTTCAGAAAGCGGGTGATGTCGAAGCGGTATTCCAGGTTCAGCTCCAGTTTGATGTCTCCACTTTGCTGGATGTTGAACCTCCCCTGAAGGGAGTCGGGCGATTGATAGGCCCCCGGGCCAAGGGTGCGGGGGTGGAATGCCCTGATGCTATTGGAACCCCCGATATTGAAACGCTTCACATAGGGAAGAGTCTGCGAATTACCGAACGGCACCCCTACCCCGGCGATGAGGCGTGTGGCAATCCTTTGTTTGCGGTTAATCTGATGGTAGAAGCGAATATCGAAATCCGAGCGGGCATATTGTGAAAAGGCCTGACCAAGAATCTGATAACTTCCCTCCGCATCCTGCTTTGCATCCACCAGGCTGAACAAACCCCTTGCAAGGTTACCCGAAAGGTCTGCATTTAGGTTAAGGTACCAGTCGTTCCGGCGTTTTTCCCTCAACTGTGAATTTATGGTTAGCGAATATTCCGAGCCGATAATGAACTGTTCAAACAACCCCCTGCGCAACAAAGCCCCTTCCACCAAACTGGCACTGGCATTTTCAGAAACCTTACCCAGATTGAACCAGTTCAGCACTATGGGCGACAAGCGGTGATTGGAGGTGATTTTCTGGTTCCACGAATAGCCGTATTGTAATTTTATTGAAGATAAGTTGAAGGCGTCGGTGCGACTCAAATAGTTGAATGCTAGCGAGATGCTGGTTTTAGGCAAGAGAATGGGAGCTGAGCGGCTTATATTGAATGGAATCACAAAACGCGGAAAGATGAATTCACCTTCCAGTCCTGCCTCCACAGAGTTGGCAGGGTCCTGGTTGCGCGCAATCAGGGTCTCCACAGAGGTGTTGGTGGTAAAGCGCAACTGTTCAGCGCCCCCCAGGGCATTGCGATTTCTGAAGCTCAAATTCAATCCGGGGCCTGCAAAAAGGTTTGACCTGGCAATCCCCAGGATCTCGGCATTGAGCGACTTCTTCTCCACCGGAGTCAGCAACAGGCGCACATCCAGGGCCGGCAGGCTATCCAGCATGGTTTCCTCAAAGCGAATGTTCACAAATTTAAAGACCCCGAGCCCAAGCAGGTGGTTCAGCGTACGGTCGTGGTTTTCTATATCGTACAACTCGCCGCGCCGCAGGAAGATGGCATTGGCCAGCATAGCCGGCTTAAACTGCTTTTCCCGGTCGAAAACATACAGGCCTTCCCTGAAAACCAGGGTATCAGCGGCAGGTAACTGCTGGCCGCTGTCGAACAGGTAATCGCCGTGAACATATACATTGCCAATGCGGTAGGCTTTGGCTGCCTGGGGAAGGTTGTCGGACTTCAAAGTTGTGAACACCTCCACGCTGCGTTCCCCAATAGTTGTATCAGCCTGAAAAAGCAGGAAATCGGGATGGAAAAAATAATATCCCTGGCTTTTCAGGATTCTATCGATGCGCTCCCTTTCCTCCTTGAGGGTTTCAAGACGGTAGAGATCCCCGGTTTTTATCAAACTGGCTTCTTCCGAACGATTGATGAGGGCCGACAGGCTGTCATGCCCGGTCAGGGGGTGAACGGTTCCAAAGGTGTATGGGGGACGCAGGCTTACAGTATAGTCCACACTGGCTTTTTGCTCCTTGCGCTTCACCTCATAGGCCACCGAAGCATCGAAGAAACCCAGATTGCGAAGGCGGTTTTCCAATAATGTGGAAGTGCGCGGTACCGAAACCTGTTCAAACAGTACAGGGGGCCTGCCAAAACGGTTCCTCAGCAAATGTCTCAACCCTTTACCCGTAGGTTCCCCGGCAATATTGTATAACCAAAGGCGAATCCGCAATCCCAAAAAACGTCCATTGGGTTCAGGCTTCATCACTTCTTCAAGCTCCTCCTCCACCTTACCAAGCCCGTAGATCTTTTCCTCCTTTTCAAAGGCAATGCGACTGCCGGTATATAACTCTTGACCCTCCTCCAGGTATTTGAGGTTGGAGCACCCCTGCCCTGCCAGAAGCAAGGTCAACAACCCTAACAGCTGCCATATGGTAAATTGGCCTTTATTCCTCATCTTCAGGCATCTTTTTAGGTTCATCAGGTTCAGATACCACCGCATCCTTTTCTTTTTTCATAAACAATTCCCTGAAACGATTATAGTTTTTGGTAAACAGCAACGATACCCCCGTGTTGACGACTTCCCCATCGAAAAGGTCGCCATATTCTTTTTTGCGGAAGCCTCGCAATATCAGGCTTCCCTGAGGGTTAAGCAGGTATTCCAGCATGAAGTCACCGGCAATCTCTCCTGCATTTTCCTGCCTGCGTGTCTCGTCCTCCAGTTCAATGTTGCCCCCTACCTTTAGCCGCAGGCGCTCGTCGAAGAAATTCCTCGACACCTCCACCTGAAGTTCTGTGCGCCCGGCAGCCTCTCCCCCGCTGAAATCTTCGTACGACTCGATGTCAAAGGTAAGGTTCACTCCCCGAATATACTGTTCGGAGATGCGGTTCAGCTGTTGCGACAATATGCGGCTGGCGCTATTGCGCGCGGTAGTGCTCAACCCGCCCCTTGGAGCGCCCAAGGAGGCGAAGGGATTTTCCTGCACAAACTGCCCCAGCATCAGCAGGGCAAACACCTGTTTGTTCAGTTCCGATTCGTTCTGACTAATTTCCGTTAGGCGACTCAGAAGGCGTCCATCCATTGCATTTTGTTGGCTCTCGGGCAGGCCGATTGCAAAACTAATCTGCGGGTTCAGCAGCTCACCCTTCATCGTGAGGAATACTTCAAAGGGATATTGCTGACGCAAAGCCGGGTCGGTCTCTGCGGCTGCAATGTCCGATTCGAACAATTCATGGGGCGAGGTACGCAGATTGTAAATGGCGGTGATGTCCACCTGGGCCTTCATGGGATCGCCCGTCAGTAGTATGCTTCCACCCTTCTGGATATGGAAACGCCGGCTGATCACATCATAAAAGGTTAACAGATAAGTTCCATCGGTGATCTCGTAACGCCCCGCCAGCGAAACCCTGCCCCCTGGGTCAATGCCATAGCTGAGCACCCCGCCGCCCTTGATTTCCAGGAAGTCACCGGCATATTCATCGATGATAACCGTCACGTCGGTCTCGGGGTCAATCTCTGCATTCACACTCAGGTTGAGGTTGCGGAAAGGAGCCATTACGGTTGCCGGTGCGGCCTGGTCTATCATCCCCAGGAAAAGGGTGTCGCGTGGGGAGATGAATTCCACCACCCCCTCATCGCCAATAGCCTCAGGAGTATTTTGGGGAACGATAAAGGAAAGATTGGAGCCCTCGTTTAGTTTCATACGCCCCTCAACCCGTGGGCTGTTTAAATCGCCGAGAAGGGATAAATCGCTGTCAATAAACAAAAGCCCCCAGAACAGCTCGTTCTGCCCTTTGGCAACATTCATCAGCAGAAAGTTACCGGCGCTGAGATTCAGGTTGAATCCCGGATTTGAAAAACTGGCCAGATTCACTTTTCCGCCCAGGGTGGCACTACGACCGAGGCTGTCCTGGAGGGTGAAGGATTGAAAACGAAGGACGTTCTCATCCAGCACGATCTTTCCATCAGGAATGCGATAAGGCGCATTCAGGAACTCCGCACGAAACTCAGCCTCCTGCAACTGCAACGAGCCTTTCAGAACAGGCTTCTTCGGGCTGCCGGTGGCTGTCAGGCTTCCGCTCAGACGTCCTTCCAGCCCACTCACTTGTCCGGCTGTAAAACCTTCCATGGTGCTCAGGTTCACTTCCAGCAAGCGGAGGGTTAAGTCCAGGGCTGCCTCTTCGCCCGTACGAAAGCTTCCTTCGGCCTCTATTTCGTTGCCATACCCCTTTACAAGGGCTTCCACGACATAAAGGTCAGCCGCCGGATTGCTTCCCGCGATATGAATATCGCCCAGGGTATCGCCCCTGAAAGAAAAGTGGTCAATGTTCAAATCGGAGACAAATGAGAGTCCACCAAAAAGGTTTTTCAGGGTAATGTCCCCGTTAAAGACCCCACCGGCAAGGGGTTCTTCGCCAAAAGTAAAGAATTGCCCGAGCTCAAATTGGTGAAATTGAATATCCAGGGGCGGAAAGCCGGTTTCCGTTTCCCGGCTTTGCACCAGGATATATTGCCCATCATTATGAAGCCGGAAACGATCGGCAAGCAACAGGGAATCGCCGAAATGGATTTGGTTGCCGGGGCTAACCTGCCAGGGTTCACGATTGATCAGGACCTCTTCATCAAGTGAAAGCACCATTCCCGGGCTGTCCTGCCGCAGCCTACCCTTCAGGTCTAGCCAGCGGACATCCTCCCGGTCATCAAAGGCAAGGTTAAAGGCAAGCACGCTGTCGCGCAATTGCCCGTCCACCGAAAGGTTGCGAATCTGAAAGCCTTCTCCCTCCAAAAAGGGAAGCTCCAGGTTAAATTGTCCTACCCCTGCGCGGGTATCGACATTTAATGCAAAGTCGTTGAATACAAGTTTACCGTATTCCAGCATGGGAATGCCCGCATCCAGGACCAATATCCCCTGATTACCGTCAAAACGCCCTTCCACCTGAAAGGGGTCAACAAACGAAAGCTGGGGCAGTAAGAGTTCTGAAAACCAAGGCGATGGAAGCACTTCCAGATCAAAAGCAAAGAAACCCTCCCCAAGGTCCGTGGCCAGGGAATCGGGCGTGGACCTCATCAGCGAGGCCAGGTGAGCTTTAATCAATCCAGGTACATCAAGAGGTGAAACCTTTCCCCGGTATTGTCCCCTTACAATGGGCGAAGTGGCTTTTATTTCGTAAATGCTGTCAACATAAGCGGTAGTGACCCCCAGCTCATCGAGTGAGAACAGATCTTCAGCGGTGCGCACCTGCAACTGGCTGAGCCTGATCATTCCTTCGGCGAAGTCATCGTGGGTCAATTTCAGATCGGCCACAAGAGCGGCCCTAAGGATGGTCTCTTCCTCCATCAGGTTTAATCCGCGGAGGTTCATGTGCGAGATATCCCAGCGGGCCTCTACCATAGGCGTATCTAAAGCCAGCGAAAGCTGGTTCTCAGCCGTCAGCCCAAGCTGATCGTCGAAGTATTCAAGACCGAGGTCGGCAAGGCCTTCCTTCACCGAGCCGTTCACAGCCAGATCACGATAGGTGTACCTTTTTACGTAAGCCTCACTAACCAAAAGATCAATCACAGCCTCCATGGTTTCAGGATCCAGGCCTTTGCCCACTACATCCATTCGGGCAGACACCGCTCCAAGAAGGTCTTCCTTCCTGAGCAAGCTGCCCAATTCAAAGCCAGTGACCTCCAGCACAGCGTCATAACCAAGGTTGTCCGACAGCAAGTCAGTGAAGGTCCCTTGCAGCCCAAGATCGCCAAAATTCGAACGAAGGTCTGCTTTGGCCAGCATTTCTTTTACCGAACCATCCATGCTGGCCACAATGTCAAAGCTATCGGGCAGGGCGAGGTTTGCAGGCAGGGTATTGGTAGGAAGAAAACGTTTCAGCTTATCCAGATTTGCCGTGAGCCAAATCCTGGGAATGTCTGCCTCAAGGTTTTCTTTTTCCAGCAAATGGGCCACCCGTCCTGAAGTTTCCAGTCTGAAGGTTCCGGGGCCCTCCACCCAAAGGGTGTCCAGCCTCAGGTCATCCAGACGCCCGGATGCTTCCAGCCCAAACAACAGGCGATCAGATGGTTCCAGCTTTTCCCTGATCTTTGGAAAAAACCACGCCAGGTCACGCCCAAGCCGCCCCTGGCTGATCTCCGCCTCAATGGGTACGGCACCCAAAGCTCTGATGGGAAATTCCAGCGGGCTGATCCCGGCATAGACATTCCCTTCGAGCAGGCTCAGGGCCGTTTCCAGCTTCAGTCCGTCGATGCGGAGGGTATTGCCCAAATCAATATCGGCGGCCAGCCGGTGCAAGCTGAAATCATTGCCCGAAAGGGCCTTCAGGTTTTCCAATTCCAGCTTAATGGCCTCCGGCGATACGTCCAGGTCACTGGCCACAAGATCCATGTCGGTGAAGCGGAAATTCGCGGCATCGAAACCTGGTCCGCCAAAAGACTCACCCCTGCTTGCCAAAGCAATGTCTGCATTGCGAAGTTCCAGGGCATCCGTTACAATATGCCAGGCGAAGGTATCAGCCCAGCGAAAATCCTTGTTGCCCTCCCCTTCTATTGCAGGAGATTCTTTTCTTTTTCCTTTAGAAGGCAAGGTGAGGTCCACCAGCAAGCCATTAGCCGCAAGCCGCTCGAGCTCGATGTTCTGACCTGGGATATCCAGTCTTCGTGAAAGAATTTCCAATTCCCCGATACGGGTCTGCAAGGCAAACCCTTCCCAGGTATTCATAGTGAATGAAAAATTTCCCACCTCTAGCGCCTTCAATGCCAAATCCATAATGGTGGATGTAGAATCCTTTTCTTCCGAAGGGCGCGAAGGCTCATTCAGCGAAAGGATGATGCGGGTATCCCCGATGCGGGTCTTGCCCAAGTGATACCGAAAGGAATCCGGCTTAAAATGCTCGATGCGGGTGGTCAGCGACCCGACATCCGTAAGGAGATCAATGCCCGAAAAATGATCAGCAAATCGAACATTCGCCCGGTTTATCTCCAGCTTCCCCAGCTCAAAGGTCCAGGGGGAAGGCTTTTTTTCCAATTCCTGTATTTCGGGCTCACCAGTCGGTTGATCTCCTGCAAGCGCCTGAAGAATAAAATCATATGAAAAAACGGTATCCGGTTCCAGTCGGATGATGTTGGCCGTTATGTCGTCAAGGGTAATCTTGCTAACCTTGATTCGCTGCCTGAGCAAGGCCAGGGGCTTCATATCCACCTTGACCCGCCCAGCCCAAAGCAGGGTGTCGCCCCGGGCATCCTCAGCATAAAATTCTTTAATGGCCAGGCCCGAAGGCAAACGGATGCTGATCTTTTCAAGCGACATGTAAGCCCCTGTCCGCGACGAAAGCTCGTGCACCACACGCCGGCTCACCATTGTTTGCACCGGGGGAAACTGAAGCAGCAGGGCCAGCACCACAAATAGCACTAGCAGAGCCAGAATCAGGCGAAGGGCCCATTTCAGGAAGATTGCCGGAAATTTTTTAATCCGCCTCAGTGTTTTTGAGTTTCAGATTTATGATATCCCTTATCAGGAAAGGCTTTGGATACTAAGTTACATAAATTATGTCAATATTTGCCCGATACTTTTCAATACCAGTAAAATTTAATTTAAAACAAGCATTTGGATCGCCAAAAAGAATGATGAAGTATTTTGTGGCTATTCCTGAATCCTTTATCTTTGAAAGGTCTGAAATCCAATAGTAACAAGCGGCATCATGTCAAAAAAGCACAAAAACACCCTCCACAATATTGTCTATTCAACCAATCCTGAGCTGAACTATAAGCTCCCCGAAACGGAAGCAGCCACCCTTCCCCCAGAGAAGCAAAACCTGAAGGCGCAGATCAGCAAAAAGGGTCGTGCCGGCAAGATTGCAACCCTGGTAATGGGCTTTGTGGGCAGCGAGGCTGACCTGGAAGCCCTGGGCAAAATGCTTAAAAATAAATGCGGCGTGGGCGGTTCAGCCAAGGAAGGTGAGATCATCCTGCAGGGCGACGTTCGCGACAAAGCCGTTGAAGTGCTGGTGAAGGCCGGTTACAAAGCACGACGGATTTAAGATTGCCTCCACGTCTTTGTCATTTTTTTTCCATCCCCTTTTGCTGGATTTCCTTTACTGGAACAAACAAGAAAAATTTTAAAGAAAAACCTATTCTTTCTCGCTTTTAAAGGTATTTTTCCAGGCAAATCCCAGCCTTAAACTTTTGCGTTAAATAATTGATTTTCATTAATTTAAAACCTAATTCGGAGGAATTACCTTCCTGCCTGGTTCATAGTTAATACGGAGTTAATACGGAGTTTATACGGTTTAAACCGTATAAACTCCGTATTAACTCCGAGCGTGGTATGGGTCGGAAAGTAATCAGAAAACTCTCAAAAAGTCTTTGGAAAGGCATTCAGGTCCTGCTTGTATTCAATCAGGGAAAAACCCGATTACAAAAATAGCTTCAAGTCACCTGCCGGACTTTTGGGAAAAAATGGAATCATGCAGGAGGATGCAATAAATAGTCAATTAACAGGTTAATGAATGAGGACTAACCTTTACCAAAGTTCTCCGGAAATTGCTTAATTTTGGATATCTTAAACAATAGGGGAAGTTTCCCTGATAAACAAACCCGAAATCATGAAGAGAACTCTTTTTATCCTGTTTTTGATTTTAATCCTGGGGGTATTGATAGGTATCCCGGCTTTTATGCGGATTTCGTGGCAATTGACGGATGAAAAACCTTTCAGGGTTTTTATTCTGGATAAAACCGTCCTTAACCAGACCTACCAGGAACATATGTCCTTAAACTGGGTGTTGAAGAACAAAAAGTATGTGCAGCCAAACGGGGACTTTTACCTGGCTGAAAAGGATTATTATGGCTTTTTTCCGGATGGTGAGGGCTCCTACACCATCTATGACATTGATGGTAAAACCTTTGAGGAACTTGAGGCCATGGCCGATACTTTCGATATGGCTTTCTACACCGACCTGTATGGCATTTATTGGATTGAGTGGCATAATGAATACCCGCAGGTCAGACCTGAGCAGGAACCGGGCAGGATGGGTGAACGGTCGGAGTGGATTTATGGAGGCCTGAGCGGCAATGAGCTGGCTTTCCTGAAGATGATGAAAAACCGTAAAAAACTGATCATCAATGAGTTCAACATCATCGGATCGCCTACTTCCTTTGACGTCAGAAAAGCTTACGAAGAAGAGTTTGATATGATCTGGAAAAACTGGACCGGGCGATTCTTCAAAACCCTTGACACCACCCGGAACGAGGAAATTCCTTTGTGGCTCGTCAGGAATTATAAGGCACAAAATAACGACCAGTGGCCATTTAAAAATTCAGGGATTGCTTTTGTGAGGAATGATGATATGATTGTAGTGCTTGAAAATGAAACTCATCTTGACATGGAAGTGCCATTTATTCATTCAGGCAAGAAACTGATTGATGAATATGGGGTTGTCGAAAAGATAAAGTATCCATACTGGTTTGATGTTTGCTCTGCCGGTGAATCAAATGAAGTGCTTGCAGAATACAGGATAGAGACCAACAGCAAGGGCGACTCTATCCTCAGGCATTGGGATATCCCGAGGGTGTTTCCGGCGGTTATAAAAAACAAAGGCGACTATCCTTACTATTATTTTGCAGGCGATTTTTCGGATAACCCAATAAAAATGAAGACCTCAAGGCTTAAATATGTTGAAAAGTTTGATTATTTATGGTATGCCCCGCTGACCCATGAGCGAAAAAGCTTTTTCGGGCTGTACTACAGGCCACTGGTCACTAAAATTCTGAATAATTATTATTTCGAAATTCATCCTTCCTCCACTGAATAAAGAGTAAAAAGGATTTTTTTTG
>JAZBOS010000115.1 GCA_036351255.1 Bacteroides sp. | reverse complement strand
TGGAGCATGGAGCATGGGGAAAAGCCGCGTAGCGGTGACCGTATGGTAGAAAAATTGATACCCGCTACCATGAAGCCGCGTAGCGGCGATCGTTTGGTAGAAGAAGATTCCACGGATTATTGCATGGAGCAGAGGGCATAGGGAAAAAGCCGCGTAGCGGCGGAAGTATGGTAGAATGTTGGCACACACCCACCTCCTAAAGCCGCGTAGCGGCGACAGAAAGAAGAATGATTTGTGTCTATTGTGTTTTTCATTTGGGTGGATTTGTGGACTTTCTTTTTTTCCACAAATGGCCACAAATTTTAAGACCCTCCAATGGCACAAATAAGGCGGTTGTCCGCTAGCCAGCGGATATTGGCTTTTGGCCAAGACTCCACGTTTCGCTCAACTTTCACTTCTCACCTTTCTCTTGCCCCAGGCCATTTTCGGTGGAATCCGTTAAAATCCGTGAAATCTTCTTCTTTGCCTGCGAAGCAGGCCAGCTGTGGATAGCCCCGGGTCGCGCAGCACCCGGGGTCAATGATTTCCTGCCTCCTCTATCGCCCCGCAGTTTTGCGGGGCCGACCAAAAAAATGAAGTTTCTACCAAACGGTCGCCGCTACGCGGCTTATGTTGTGGAGGGGCTTTCATTAGCTACCATACTATCGCCGCTACGCGGCTTTAACCCTATGCTCCATGCTCCATGCCCCATGCCATCATCCGGGAAATCTCCTTCTACCATACTGTCGCCGCCACGCGGCTTAGGTTGTGGTGTGTTTGGGCGTTTTCTACCAAACGGTCGCCGCTACGCGGCTTAGGAATGAGGAACCCGCTGGTTTTTTTTCTCTTACGTCTCTCAAGTCGCGTCCTCGCCTCCTCGCGACCTCTCGTCCTCGCCTCTTCCTGCATACTGCCTACTCTCTATAAAACTCCCGGTACCACTCCACAAACCTCCCGATGCCTTCCTGAATGGCTGTTCCCGGCTTATACCCCAGGTCCTTTTCCATGTCGCTGGTATCTGCCCAGGTGGCGGGGACGTCGCCGGGCTGGATGGGCATGAGGGTCATTCGGGCTTTTTTGCCCAGGGCGTCTTC
Source organism: Bacteroides sp. (assembly GCA_036351255.1). NCBI lineage: Bacteria > Pseudomonadati > Bacteroidota > Bacteroidia > Bacteroidales > Bacteroidaceae > Bacteroides > Bacteroides sp. Next base: position 134,518 of record JAZBOS010000115.1, on the reverse strand, counting down.
GAGGGCGTGGATGAAGTCCATCAGGCGGGCGGGGTTGCTGTTGCCGATGTTGTAGAGGCGGTAGGGTGCGGCGGAGGTGCCGGGGTCGGGCGTCTCGCTGCTCCAGGCGGGGTTGGGCACGGCGGGGCTTTTCATCACGCGGGTGACGCCTTCGATGATGTCGTCGATGTAGGTGAAGTCGCGCAGCATCTCGCCGTGGTTGTACACCTCGATGGGCTCGCCGGCGAGGATGGCTTTGGTGAAGATGAACAGCGCCATGTCGGGCCTTCCCCAGGGGCCATAGACGGTGAAGAAGCGCAGGCCCGTGGTGGGGATGCCGAAGAGGTGGCTGTAGGTGTGGGCCATCAGCTCGTTGGCTTTTTTGGAGGCAGCATAGAGACTAACCGGATGGTCAACATTGTGGTGTACCGAGAAAGGCATGCGGGTGTTCTTGCCATAGACCGAGCTGGACGAGGCATACACCAGGTGCTTGACGGGATGGGCGCGGCAGGCCTCGAGGATGCTCAGCGTGCCGGTGATGTTGGCGTCCATATAGGCCTGCGGATTGGTGAGCGAATAACGCACGCCTGCCTGCGCCGCCAGATGAACCACATAGTCAAATTGCTCAGCAGCAAAAAGGTTTAAAATCCCCTCCCTGTCCTCGAGATCCATTTTGATGAAGCGGTAGTTGGGGTAAAGGGAGCTCTGGGTTAAATGCAAAGGAACGGAGCTCCCCCCAACTCTCAATGCTGAATCACTACCCTTGGTGGTCTTGCCAACAACCTCCCCCCTTCCCCCTCCAAAGGGGGAGTCCGGACTCTGCACCTTCAATGCATCAATTCCGGTTTCGGCTAAGCGGCCGTACTTCAGATTCACATCATAGTAGTCGTTGATGTTATCGAGGCCAATGACTTCAAAGCCTTCGCTAACAAGTCGCTTGGCCAGGTGAAAGCCGATGAAGCCAGCAGTACCGGTAATGAGGACCTTTTCTTGTGGCATTGTATTTTATTATTGATTACACGGATTGTTACGGATTACACGGATGGGGGTTACTCCCCCTTTGGAGGGGGTTGGGGGGAGGTTTTTTCAATTTCCACCACGCCAGATTTTTGAGATTTCAGTTTCCTAATGGTTATTTCCAAAGCTCTTAAAACATTTGACATATCTTTTTTAACCAGTTGATCTGCAAAACGAATTATGGTAAACCCCAAGTCTTCCAGCTTTTTTTGCCTTTGCAGGTCGTATTCGTATTTGAAATCGTGGCTTTGACCATCCACTTCAATGATCAACATAAACTCGTGACAGAAAAAATCAACAATAAATTCATCAATTGGAACCTGCCTTTTAAATTCAACGCCAAGTGCTTCTCCCTTGATTTTATTCCAAAGCAGAATTTCTGCAAGTGTACTATTTTTTCGCAAATATCTTGCAAATTCCTTGAGTTTTGGGTTATATGGAATTTGTTGGTGCTTCATCTGACCTCCCCCAACCCTCCGCTGGTTAGCGGATCCGCCAAAAGTCGGACAGGCGTTGCTATCCAAAGGGGGAGTCCGGGCACTGGCATTTTATGGGCAAATCAAAAATCAAAAATCGTTAATCATTATTCTGAAATCATAGGTCTTAGGTTTTTTTAAGGACTTCCCCCCAACCCTCCGTTGGTTAGCGGATCCGCCAAAAGTCGGACAGGCGTTGCTATCCAAAGAGGGAGTCCGGGGCTGCAAACCTTAAACTTTGAACCTTGAACCAAAAGACCTCCCCCCAACCCCCTCCAAAGGGGGAGTCCGGGGCTGCAATTACATTACCTTGAACCCGGAACCTTGAACTTTGAACCTTGAACTCCAAACTCCAAACCTTACTTCCCTATCTGGTAAACCTTAAATCCAATTTTCTCCATCGATTTTCCATCCAGGATGTTCCTCCCATCGAACAGGAATGCGGGTTTGAGCATCTGTTCATAGATCTTTTGCCAGTCGTAGCTGCGGAACGCATCCCATTCGGTGAGGATGAGGGCGGCGTGGGCCTGGTCGGTGGCGGCATAGGGGTCGCTGTGGATGATGACGCGCTTCTGGATGTCACCGGCGCTGAGGCGTCCGTTGCCGTTGCCTTCCTTGAGGGTCTGCAGATCGTTGAGGTCGTCGAGGATGCGTTGCTTGCTGACCTTGGGGTCGTAGACGTGGATCTCGGCCTGGTCCTGCAGCAGCTCGTCGGCCACATAGATGGCGGCCGACTCGCGCGAGTCGTTGGTGTCCTTCTTGAAGGCCCAGCCCAGGATGGTGATCTTCTTGCCGCTGACGGTGTTGAACAGGGTGGTGATGACCTTCTGGGCGAAGCGGTGTTTCTGGTAGTCGTTCATGCGGATGACCTGTTCCCAGTAGTCGGCCACCTCGGGCAGGTTGAAGTGGCGGCAGAGGTACACCAGGTTGAGGATGTCCTTCTGGAAGCAACTGCCGCCGAAGCCCACGGAGGCCCTGAGGAACCTGGATCCTATGCGTGAGTCCATGCCGATGGCGGCGGCCACCTCGTCGACGTCGGCGCCGGTGCGCTCGCAGAGGGCGGAGATGGCGTTGATGCTCGACACGCGCTGTGCCAGGAAGGCGTTGGCGGTGAGCTTGCTGAGCTCGCTTGACCAGAGGCGGGTCTGGATGATGCGTTCGCGCGGCACCCAGTTGGCATATATGGCGGTGAGGGCCTCGATGGCAGCCAGGCCTTCAGGCGTCTGGTCGCCGCCGATGGGGACGCGGTCGGCATTGAGGAGGTCGTCGATGGCGGTGCCTTCGGCCAGGAACTCGGGGTTCGACAGCACCTGGAACTTAAAGCGCGAGCTGGTGCCGCTGATGATGGTCTTGATGCTCTCGGCGGTGCGCACGGGCAGGGTGCTCTTCTCGACGATGATCTTGTCGCTCTGGGCCACGCGGGCGATCTGGCGGGTGCACAGCTCCACGTACTTCAGGTCGGCGGCCATGCCCTTGCCTACGCCGTAAGTCTTGGTGGGCGTGTTCACCGAGATGAAGATCATCTCCGCCTCTTCGATGGCCTGGTCCACTTCCGTGGAAAAGAACAGATTCTTGCCGCGCACCTGCTTCACGATTTCAAGCAGGCCAGGCTCATACACTGGCAGCTCGTCGGTGTTCCAGGCAGCGATCTTGTCGGGGTTGCTGTCGACCACGGTGACTTTGATGTGCGGGCACTTCAGGGCAAACACAGCCATGGTGGGGCCACCCACGTAGCCAGCACCGATGCAGCAGATAGATTTAATAGAAGTCATAGTTTTTTTGAGAGTATAATGTTTGTTAAAGGATTACACGGATTGTTACGGATTACGCGGATTGGGGTTACTCCCCCCTGCCTGCCGGCAAGCAGGCTTTGGAGGGGGTAGGTCCTTTCAATTACCACAACCCCATGTTTTTCAAGGTGCAATAACCCAAATCCTATCCTTTTCAATAATTGACTTATTTTCAAATTTGCAGTTTCTTACTCCCCCTTTGGAGGGGGTAGGGGGGAGGTCCTTTAAATTACCACCACCCCATGTTTTTGAGATTTCAGTTTCCCAATAATTATTTCCAGGCTCCTTAAAACGTTAAACATATCTTTCTTTACCTGCTGGTCACCAAATCGGAGAATTGTAAAGCCGAGGTTCTCCAGTTTATTCTGCCTTTGTTGGTCGTTCTCGTATTTGAAATCGTGGCTTTGACCATCTATTTCAATGATCAACATGAGTTCGTGGCAGAAGAAATCAACAATAAACTCATCAATTGGAACCTGTCTTTTGAATTCAACACCAAGTGTTTCTCCCTTGATTTTATTCCAAAGCAGAATTTCTGCAAGTGTACTGTTTTTTCGCAAATATCTTGCAAATTCTTTAAGTTTCGGGTTGTATGGGATTTCTTTGTGTTTCATTGGACCTCCCCCCAACCCTCCGCTGGTAAGCGGTGGGAGTCCGGGGCTGAAAACCTTAAACTTTGAACCTTGAACCAAAAGACCTCCCCCCTGCCCCCTCCAAAGGGGGAGTTCGGGGCTGCAATTTTTGAACCATTAACTCCAAACTCCAAACCAATTCCCATTTGTGTTCATTTGTGAAATCATTTGTGTGTATTTGTGGGAAAAAAGAAAGTCCACAAATGATCACAAATCAAAAGACACAAATTCTCACAAATATTATTATTCATTTTCTGAAAAGTTTTCGACTATGATTTCCGCGATGCGTTTCCCGGTTTTTCCGTCCCAGAGTTCGGGGATGCGGCCGGGCTTGGTGATGCCGCCCAGGATGTCCATCGCGGTTTTTTCCACCTTGTCGAGGTCGGTGCCTACCAGCTGATTGGTGCCCACGTCGATGGTGACGGGGCGCTCGGTGTTTTTGCGCACGGTGATGCACTGCACGCCCATATAGGTGGTCTCTTCCTGTATGCCGCCGCTGTCGGTGATGACCAGCTCGGCGTAGCGCATCAGGGCGAGGAACTCGATGTATCCCAGGGGCTCGGTGAGGATGAGGCCTTTGGGCAGGCGCTTGTCGAGGCCGGCAGCCATCAGGTTTTTGCGGGTGCGGGGATGGACGGGGAACACCAGGGGCCGTTCTTTGGCCAGGCGTTTCAGGGTGTCCATCAGGGCCTTGAGGCTCCCGGGCTCATCCACGTTGCTGGGGCGGTGGAAGGTAGCCAGGATGTAGTTTTCCTGCTCCAGGCCCATCTGTTCGATAATGGGGTGGTTCTCCAGGAGGTCGTAATGGGCCTCGAGGCTGTCGATCATGATGTTGCCCACGAAATGGATCTTGTGCTCGTCGACGCCTTCGTCGCGCAGGTTGCGGATGCCGCTGTGTTCGCTGACGAAGAGGAAGTCGGACACCACGTCGGTGACGATGCGGTTAATCTCCTCGGGCATGGTGTTGTCGAAGCTGCGCAGGCCGGCCTCGACGTGTGCCACGGGGATGCCCATCTTAGAGGCCACCAGTGCGGCTGCCAGGGTGGAGTTGACGTCGCCGGGCACGATGACCAGGTCGGGCTTCTCGGCCAGCAGCACCTTCTCGAGCTCGAGCATGATGCGGGCGGTCTGCTCGGCGTGGCTGCCCCCGCCGACACCCAGGTAAAAGTCGGGACGCGGCAGCCCCAGCTCCTCAAAGAAGACCTTCGACATCTTGTCATCGAAATGCTGACCCGTATGACAGATCAGGTGCTTCACCTCCTTGCGGTATTTCTTAAAGGCCTTGTCGAGCGGGGCGATCTTGATGAAATTCGGCCGGGCGCCTACGATGGAGAGGAGTTTTTTCATAAGAAGAGGTTCAAGGTTTAAGGTTCAAGGTTTCAGGTTCAAGGTTTCAGGTTCAAGGTTCCTGGGTTCCTGAAGTGGTTTTTTTGAATTTGGTTCCTTTGTAATCGCTTTTTCGCAAGTATATCATAAAGGCTGCTATCTTTTTACTTAAGCGGGTTGTTGTTTCAATTAACTGATTCAGTTCGCCTTCAGAAATCAGAGTATAATCAAACGCTCTGTAAGCCTGTGATCTGGTCTCGCCACAGGAGCCCTTGGAAATACTTAAGAATTGAAGGAACTCTTTGTTCCCTTCTCTTTCAAAGCCTTCCGCAATGCAATCCATCACTGAACCGGAAGCATTGCGAATCTGGTTTTTTAAACCAAATTCTTTTGAAAATTTTTCGCAGGAAGTCAGTTTAAAGACGAGTTGAGAAAGGGCTCGTGCTTCCTTCCAGACTTCAAGGTCTTCAAAGTGCGAAACTTTCATTCTTCAGGCCTTCTCCTTTTAAAAAGCAAGGTTAATGGCCAAAATTACAATATTTCCTCTAAACAACCTTGAACTTTAAACCTTGAACCTTGAATCCGCTGGTTAAGCGGACAAGCCCTTGAACTTTGAACCTTAAACCTTGAATCCACTGGCTAGCGTACAAGTCTTGAACTTTGAACCTTAAACCTTAAACATCTTTTGTGGATTCCACAAGCCCCGAAGGCAAGCTTACCCGGATGTTCTTATCCAGCACGTCCAGCCGGATGATCAGGAATTTATTACCCCCTGTGGAAAGGACTTCTCCGCGGATGCCTTTCAGCGGGCCCTGCTTGATTTCGACGGGGGTGCCGGGGGTGAGGGGTGTGTCGGCGGGCTGGAGGTCGTAGCCTTCGGCCGAGAGGCGCTGGAGGGCTTCGACCTGGTGGTCGGGCACGGGGACGGGCTTCCCCTCAAAGGTGATGAAGCGCACCACGCCGGGGGTCTGTAAAATATTGTAATAATGCCGCTGGTCGGAGGGATCGGACCTGACAAAAAGATAGGAATTGAACAGGGGCACCTCCACCCGTTTCATCCTGTCGCTCCACCGCCGGAATGCCCGCATCAACGGCAGGTACACCTCCACCCCCTCCTCCCTGAGGAGTTTTTCAACCCGTTTTTCATAGCGGGAGCGGGTGTAAATGGCGTACCATTTGTAGGGCATTATTGAAGGTTTTAGGTTCCGGGTTTCAGGTTTCAGGTTTCTGGTTTCTGGTTCCCAGTTCCAGGTTCCAGGTTCCAGGTTTCGGGTTCCAGATTATGGTAAAAAAATGATTAAGAAATAACCAACTATTCCCTGGCTGATAACCCTAATTCTTAACCTTGAACCTTAAACCTTAAACCTTAAACCCTAATCACTCACCTCTCACTTCTCACTTCTCACCTCTCACTTCTCACCACTCACTTCTCGCTCTTCCCGTTCTTGATCCTGCCTTTCCATCTGCCCAGCAGGCCCTGGTCGACCTGGGCTTCTTCTTCGGCATAGCCGTAGCCATAGCCGTAACCGTAGCCATAGCCATAGCGGGCGCCAAGTTTGGTGGATTCCATGTCGTTGATCTCGATGCAGAGGTTTTTGATGCCGGTCTTTTCAGAGAATTCGCGGATGAAGTCGAGGGCGGAGCGGTCGGTGAAGCGCTGGCGGATGACGTAGAGGGTGGTGTCGGCCATTTTCATCAGGGCCATGGCATCGGGCACCAGTCCTACGGGCGGGGTGTCGACGATGACGTAGTCGAAGCGTGTTTTCAGCTCTGCCAGCAGGGTCTCCATGGTTTTGGTCTCCAGCAGCTCCGTGGGGTTGGGGGGTACGGGGCCTGCGGTGATCACGAAGAGGTTCTCGTCCTGGGTGGTAGGCTGCAGGATCTTTTCGAGGGGTTCACGACCGATGAGGTAGTTGGAGAGGCCGGGTTCGCGTTTGAGCTCAAACTCACGGAAGAGCTTGGGTTTGCGCATATCGGCGCCCACCAGGACAGTCTTTTTCCCCGAAAGGGCAAATACCGAGGCCAGGTTGAGGGCCGTGAAGCTCTTGCCTTCCACCGAGCGAGTGGAGGTCACCACGATCACCTTGCTGTGGTCGCCAGGGACGATGAACTGCAGGTTGGCGCGCATGGTGCGGAAGGCCTCCACCAGGTGTGAGCGCGGGTTGTCAAAGACCACCAGGTCGATCTCCTCCGATTTGGAGGCGCTTTCATCGTGGGGCACGATGCCCAGCACGGGGAAGGGCAGGGCGTCGGTGATTTCCTTCTTGTCCTGTATCTTGGTGTTGAAGAAGTCGCGCAGGATGAGGAAGCCCAGGGGCAGCACAAAGCCCAGCATCAGGGCAATGGCGTAGTTGCGGCTGGTTTTGGGGGCTACCGTTCCGGAATATCGTGCCGGATCCACCACCTGGTTGTCGGCAATGTTGGAGGCCATGGCGATGCCTGCTTCTGCCCGCTTCTCGAGCAGGTAATTGTAGGTGGCGTCGTTCAGGTTGAAACGGCGCTGGATGCCAATGAGTTCGCGTTCCGTTTCGGGCAGCTGGCTGATGCGTTTTTCGACCTGGCTGATGCGGTTGTTGATGTCGGCCAGGAGGATATCGGAGGCGCTTTTGATGCTGCGGATGTTTTCTTCAAGGGTGCGGCGGGCCTGGTCGATCTTGAGGTCCACAGCCTGGATCAAAGGGCTGCGCTCGGTGGTGCTGAGCATCAGGGCAGCCCGTTCGGAATAGAGCTTGCTGAGTTCGGTGATGAGTTCATTCAGCAGGCGGTCCTCAATGCCAAGGGCGGAGGGGCCGAATACCTGCCTGAAGTCCTGGTCGTTTTCGAGATACTCCTGCAGGTAATCGTAATACTGCCGTTTGACCTGTTCGATGGCTTTCTGGCTGTCGAGGGCCTGCAATTCGCCCATGAGCTGGTTGGCCATGAAGCTGGCATCCATCAGCTGGCTCTCCTGGCGGAAACGCTGCAGGCTGTTCTCGGCCAGGTATAAGGAGTCGGTGGTGATGGCAATCTGCTCATCGATGAACTCAATGGTGTTCTGGGCGATCTGGTTTTTCTCGGTGAGGCCCAGCTCCACAAAATAGTTGGTCAGGGTATTGATGAAATCGATGGCACGCTGCAGGTGTGTGGCCTGGAAGGAGACATTCAGGATCCAGGCATCTTTGTTGTAGGGCTCAACGCTGAGGCGGCCGGAGTATTCGCCGACTAAACGCTGGGGATTGCGAATCACAAACATAAAAGTGGAGCCCTGGTGGTTTTCGGCACTGAATTTATCGGTCCGTTCAACCAGGAACTGGAAATCCATTGCAGGCGCGTTATCACTGGTCTGACGGCCGCTGATCATTTCTCCAAACTGGTAAACGTTTTTAGGGAGAACAATGTCATCATCGTCGGCTTCGATCTCAAAGCTTGTGTTGTCGATAATCTCAATGAGAAACTGTTTTTCGTAGGGCAGGCTGGTTTCCTTGTCGGTTATCACCCGGAAGGGGGTATCCTGGTACAACTCATTTTTACGGTAGGTTCCCAGGATGCTGTGTGTCGAAAAGTAATACACCCCAATGTCCATCCGTTTCAGGACACTGTCAATCAGTTTGTTTGACTGAAGGATGATGATCTGGTCGTGGAAGCCGGTGCGGGTGCCGAAGAGGTCCATTTCGCTCAGCAGGGCGCCCTGTCCCAGGCCTTTGCTGCGGTCGCTGATCAAAACGGTGGAGTTGACCCGGTAAACCGGCTCGGCCAGGCGGTTGTAAAAATAGGCCAGCCCAAGAGCCATCAGCAGGCTGAGGGCAAACAGGTACCAATAGGGCAGGTACCTGAAAATAATGTTCTTAAGATCTAAGCTTTCCTCCTGATAGGGATCCTGATTCATTGCGCGGGGAGGTCTTTAATTAATTATTAAAAAAACTGATTAACAGCAGGGTGGTGGAGATGGTAGAGAAGATCAGGGCAAAGGGGAACTGCGAGAAGCCCAGACGTTTCGCCACTTGGGGTTCCACATACACCAGGTCGCCGGGCTGCAGGTAATACAACTCAGAGCTTACCATGGCCCGCGAGGTCAGATCAATGGTATGAAAACTCAGTCCATCTTCGCCTTTCCTGACCAGGTTCACCTTGCGGTTGCCGTAATCAGTGAGGTCACCTGCCATGCCAAGGGCATCGAGGATGGTGAATTTATTGTCATACACATAATAGGTGCCGGGGCTTTTTACTTCACCCAGCACGGTGACGGAGAAGTTGACCATCTTCACATTGACGGTAGACCCTACCAGGTAGAGGTCCACTTTTTCCTGTATGGCCAGGCGGGCCTCCTCCAGGGTCTTGCCTGTCAAAGGAATGGAACCCACTACAGGCAGGTGAACCTGGCCTTCAGGATCAACGCTGTAGCCATAAATATAGAAGTTGGCATTTGAACCAGTGCCCCCGGTGGTCAGGCGAGCGTCGTCGGCATTGAACAGTTCGCGCGACTCCTTGTCGAGGGTCATCACCCGGATGTGCAGAATGTCGCCGGGCCTGATCCGATAGTCTGCGGGGTTCACTTCCACCTGGTCGCCGACATTGGTCTTGTCCTGCAGATACACCATTTCACGGTGTGGGGCACAGGCTGCTAAGAAAAGGAATAATAGAATAAATATCCGGTTTTTCATTCTTTATATATGGTTTTTTCGATATGTCAGACCGCTTTTCCTCCATGGGAGGTAAGGCTGGCGTGGATACAGGGTGCAAAGATAAATTTTTTGCTTCAGTAAAATTGAAAAAAAACTGTAAATATCAAGGGTTTAGCTTCATAAAATTTATGTTAATGTATTGAAAATGACAGGATATTCCGTAAATTTGAAAAAAGAAAGAATAAAAGGGTGGCTGTAACATTTTGGGTATGGCCATCGTCATAGATTCAAACAGAAGAAAATCCCGGGAAAGATTGTATGACTACGGCCGAGTATAACGAATGTGTTGACAGGCACGCTGATGGTGTGTACCGTTTCGTCCTGAAGAATGTGCGCGATGAAGATAAGGCACGCGATATTGTGCAGGACAGCTTTGAAAAGATGTGGTTGAAGGTGGACGAGATCGATGGCAGCAAATCGCGTTCTTACCTGTTCACCACGGCTTATCACACCATGATCGATGCCATCCGGCGCGAGCGCTTCAGCGTGGAGATGGATGCCAGGGTGTATCCGGATCACGGCTACCGGGATGGCTACTCGGACCTGAAGGAAATTCTGGATGAAGCGGTGGCCCGTTTGCCCGACATACAGCGTTCCGTTGTGCTGCTGCGCGATTATGAAGGATATTCCTACCAGGAGATCGGCGAGGTCACTGGCCTGAACGAGTCGCAAGTGAAAGTGTACATTTACCGGGCACGTGCCGCCCTGAAGAATTATATAGGCAGTTTGGATGCCGTCATTTAAAAAAGCCATGCGTATTAACAGAACCAATTACGAGATCTTCTTCCTCGACTACTACGAGGGCAACCTGTCATCAGCGCAGGTGGAGGAGCTGATGGCTTTTCTTGACCAGGAACCTGATCTGAAAGCCGAGTTTCACGACTTTGAACTGGTGCGCCTGCATGACGCAGATGAAGTGCTTTTCGAAGGCAAGGCTTCCCTGAAAAGAGGGGAGATTACACCAGAAAACTGTGAGCGCTATTTTGCCGCTTATGTAGAGGGAGACCTGAACCCGGAAGAATGTGTTGCAGTGGAAAACTTTGCCTACAGCAGTCCCGCCCGGCAAAGAGAATTTGAATTGATGCAGAAGGCCCGCCTGCAAACGGATTATTCCATTGTTTTTCCGGGGAAGAAAGCGCTGAAGCGGGGCCGTATCATTCCCCTCTATACCCAGATGATGCGATACGGGGCCGTTGCAGCGGTGGTGCTGTTTTTTGCCACCCTGTTCTTTGTCCAGGTGCCCCGGTTTAATGAACCTCAGCTGGTAGACCTGCCTCCCACGCCCATAGAGACCCCTTTAGGTTCTGCCCCTGAAATGACCCCTGAGCCTGAACTGGCAGAAGCCACAGAGATGACACCTGCCCCTGCTAAAGCGGTGGAAATCGCACGCCCGACAACCAGGCCCAGGGAAACTGTTCGTTCGGCAAACATAAGCCTCGCCCAGAGTAGTGTTGCTGATGTTCCCCCTCCCATGGAGACCAACCGCCTGATGGCCCGCGGCGCTACGCCTGTTGAAGCCTCCCTGGCCGAAGGGACAAGCATGGAGCAGCGAACGGAATTTGCCTACTGGCACCTCCGTGAAAGAGAGGAGGTCCCGCCCCCGGTACGACCTTCATCAGCCAGCGATGTGATTCAGCTTGCCTACAATGGCATTCAGCGCAATATGCCTGATAATGTCCGGCAGATGGAAGAACGCCTGAGCACCGACCGCCGGGGTGCCCTTCGTGAAATCGCCTCGGTATCACTCAACGGCATCAATAACCTCCTTGGCAATCCGCTGAATATTGAAAGACAAAAGGATGAAAATGGCAAAACCAGGCAGTTAGCCATTGGGGATGCCTTTGAAGTCACCAGGGAGTAAGGAGAGGTGAGAGATGAGAGATGAGAAGTGAGAATTGAGAGATTTGAGATGAGAAAAAGAAATAGTTTATGGGACTGATTAATAGTTTCAGGGATTTGATCGTTTATCAGAAGGCTTTTAAGCTGGCCACGCAAATTTTTGAAATTTCTAAACATTTCCCGTCAGAGGAAAGATACTCCCTTACTGATCAGACCAGAAGATCATCCCGTTCGGTGGCAACCAATATTGCCGAAGCCTGGGCAAAAAGAAATTATGAAAAGCATTTTGTAAGTAAAATGAGTGATTCGCTGTCCGAGGAATTTGAGACCGAATCCTGGTTGGACTTTTCTCTGGAGTGCAAATATATAGACCCGACCACCCACGAATTTTTGCTTAAAGAATATGATGAGGTTCGCCGAATTTTGATATCCATGATGAATAACCCAGAAAAGTTCACCAAACCATAACTCTTCTCTCACCTCTCACCTCACCTCTCACCTCTCATTTCTCACTTCTCATTTCTCACTTCTTGTTTTTCCTTCTTCCACCTCCGGTGCGACCACAGCCAGTATTGGGGTGCCTGGCGGATTTCCTCTTCAAGCAGGGTGGCATAACGTTGGGTGATTTCCTGGGGGGCCAGTGATTTGGGGTCTTCGGTGATGACCTGTACGTTGATCAGGTAATGGCCTCGCTTTTGTTTGCGGATGGAACAAAACAGCACGGGATGGCCAAGTTTCCTTGCCAGTTTTTCAGGACCCGTAAAGAAAGGTGTTTCCCTTCCCAGGAAGTCCACCCAGAAAGCGGTATCGGGTCGTGGCCATTGATCGGCCAGCAGGGCAAAGACGGCGGGTTCTTTGGAGGCAGCCATCGACACCATTTTGCGCGCCAGCTTTTTAGAGGGGATCAGCTGTTTGTAAAAGCGCATGCGGGTTCGGTAGATCAGCCGGTCGAAGACCCTGTTGCGCAGATGCCTGTATCCTGCAATCAGTTGCCCGGGATGTTCCAGGTTAATGCCGGCACCCATCCATTCCCAGTTGCCGTAATGCCCCAGGGTCATGATGGCGCTGCGTCCTTCCTGGTAATAGCGGGCCATCAGCATCCTGCCCTCCTCATCCAGATGGACACGCTTTCGCATGGTGGAAACCGGCACGGTCATCAGCCCTACCGATTCCATGATCAGTTCCGAGAGGTGATGAAAAAACTTCCGTGCGACATCTTTTCTTTTCCTGTCATCCCATTCTGGAAACGCCTTCTGCAGGTTGCATAATACCACATTCTTTCGGTATCCCACAATATGCCACAGCAGGAAATACAGGATGTGGGAGAAAAAATACAACACCCCGAAAGGCATCAGGGCTAGTAACAGCACCAGCACTGCCAGGGGAAAACTCAGGACGTTGTTCAGAAAACGCTTAACTTTTTTCATTTCCCAGGCTTGTTTTTCCGGTCAGTTCCAGGTAAAGGGCTAACATTTTTTCGGCCATGACCTTCCGGTGAAACCGTTGCAGTTTTTCTTTCCCGCCTGCAATGATTCTGATGCGCAGTGTTTCGTCGTTCAGGATCCTGAGGACATGATTGGCCAGCTCCTGAGCATCGCCCACCGGTGAGAGCATTCCGCTGTGTTCGTGTTTCACCATTTCAGGAACGCTGCCTGCGGCAGTGGCAGCTACGGGTATTCCGGCTGCAAAAGCATTCAGCACTGTGGTGGCAGGCCCTTCTGTTACTGATGACGACATCAGGACATCGAGCTGCGACAATACTTCCGGGAGATCCTTGCGGGAACCCGTAATCCGGAAATGGTCTTTCAGCTCCATTTTTTCAGCGGCTTTTTCAATCTCATCGTGCAGGGGCCCGTCGCCAATGGCGAGAAAAAACATCTTTGGGTTTTGTTCCAGCAGGATTTTGGCGGTCTTCAGGAAGGTGTGGTAGTCCTTGTGAGACACCAGGGCTGCCACATTGCCCACCAATGCGTAATCGTCAGGAATAAAATATTCGCGCCTCAGCCTTCCGTGGGGAACTTCCACGTCAAATTCTTCAGGATCTATGCCACTGGGAATCACCCGCAGCAAAGCCTTTTTTCGGATGATCGGATCCAGGCTGTTGCGGACGGCTTCCGAGACACAGACAATGGCCTTGTTGGCCGGGTGGTTGAAAAGGCGGCGTGTAAACCAACTGGCTTTTTCCGTTGCAACGGCAAAGCGGCTCACCACCACAGGCAAACGAACGCCCATCCATCGTGCCAGGATCGCTGCCGCATGAGCCCGGGAGTCGTGCACGTGGATCAGGTCGAAGGGACGTTTCCGGTATTGATGACAGATCTCTCTCGCCAGGAGATAATTCCAGAACCCCCTGCTTTTAAAGGAAATGGATTCTATGCGGTGTCTTTTGCTGTATCGCCTGAGGGCAGACTTGCTCCGGCATAATAGCAGGGATGGCCATTCCTGCGCTTTCAGTTCATCCAGAAGATACGACACCTGCTGCTCGCTGCCTCGCCAGCTGCGCGAGCTGGAAACATGCAGTATCCTGGGGAGGTTGTTCTCCTTCATCGTTTTTCAAAATCAGGAGACAAATTAAACGAAAAGAATGCAAAAACAACCAATTTTTTTAGGGAAAATCAAGCCAGACATGAGCAAAGGATATCGTACCCATAATAATAGATGACTGTAACCCGAAAAAAATCAATAGAGAAAGTTGTCATAGGGATAGCGCTGCTTATGGATCTCGTAAACGTGGTCGTAAAGCATCCTGCGGAAGGCTTCCAGGTTTTGTTTTTGTTTGGCAGAAATGAACAGGCAGGGGGCGTTGGCTTTTCCCATCCAGGTCTGCTGCATTTCGGCCAGGCTCATGTTTTCCCGCGTGGGGGGCAGCAGGTCGTCTTCCTCTTTTTCCACGAAGGTGTACTTGTCGATCTTATTGAAAACCATGATGGTGGTCTTTTCCTCGCCTTCGGTGATTTCGTTGAGGGTTTCCTTCACCACATTGATCTGCTCCTCAAAACCGGGATGGGCCAGATCGACCACGTGCACCAGGATATCCGATTCGCGCACCTCGTCAAGGGTGGATTTGAATGACTCAATGAGGTGATGGGGTAGCTTGCGGATAAACCCAACGGTGTCGCTCAGCAAGAAGGGCAGGTTTCCGATCACCACCTTGCGAACCGTAGTGTCGAGGGTTGCAAAGAGCTTGTCTTCGGCAAAGACCTCCGATTTGCTCAGCAGGTTCATGATGGTGGATTTCCCCACGTTGGTATATCCCACCAGGGCCACCCGCACCAAGCTTCCCCTGTTAGAGCGCTGGGTGGCTTTTTGTTTGTCGATTTGCCGAAGTTTCTCTTTCAGCAGGGCAATCTTGTCGCGGACAATCCGGCGGTCGGTTTCAATCTCCTTCTCCCCGGGGCCCTTCAGGCCGATACCCCCTTTCTGGCGTTCCAGGTGGGTCCACATCCCTGCCAGGCGTGGCAGGAGATACTGATACTGGGCCAGTTCCACCTGCGTGCGGGCGTGGGCAGTGCGTGCCCGCTGGGCAAAAATATCCAGAATCAGGTTGCTGCGGTCAATGACCCGGCATTTGAACGTACGTTCCAGGTTGCGGTGCTGCGATGGACTCAGCTCATCGTCAAACACCACCAGGTCGATCTCCTGCTCCTGCACATAATTTGTAATTTCCTCAAATTTACCCTTGCCAATGAATGTGGCAGGGTCAGGCCGGTCGAGTTTCTGGGTAAAACGACGAAGGGTTTCCCCGCCGGCAGTATCCACCAGGAACTCCAGCTCGTCCAGGTATTCTGAAACCAGCTCTTCTGTTTGCCGCCCCAGGATTGCTCCAACCAGGACTACCTTTTCCTTTACTTTTTTTGTCTCAATGTATTGGGGCATGTGCTGGTCAGGTACTATTTGTTTCCGTTCACGAAGAAATGAAGGCCTAAAACCCCGGTCAGGGCATAGGCAGCAAAGCTGAGATTCATGCCACGGTATTGCCAGTAAATATGCCAAACGGCTAATAAGAA
This sequence comes from Bacteroides sp., assembly GCA_036351255.1. Taxonomy (NCBI): domain Bacteria; kingdom Pseudomonadati; phylum Bacteroidota; class Bacteroidia; order Bacteroidales; family Bacteroidaceae; genus Bacteroides; species Bacteroides sp. The sequence continues at coordinate 118,791 of JAZBOS010000115.1, read as the reverse complement.
CAGCAAAAGGCCTGACACCATGGTCAGGGTGTGCTTGTTCGTAAAACCACCGAAAAACAACAATATGGCAAACAGGGCAAAGGCCGCAGTCAGGATGGAGTTGAGGCTGGTAAAGTTGAAATATTCCAGGTTGGGCCATGCCAGCAAACCCACCATGAGGAGCACACCCAGGCGCAGCAGCCAAGTGGTCAGGGGACTGAGACTTTTTATGGGACGCATGATCAGAAGGGTTTAAAGCCTATTATGTTGCGGACATCATTCACGGTCTTGCTGGCGCTCTCGCGGGCTTTCTCTGCACCCATCTTAGCTACCTTGCTCAGATATGGCTCATCGGCCGAAAGCGCAAGGATTCGTTCGCGCAGGGGTGTGGTAAATGCAATCACGTCCTCCGCCAGCTGCTTCTTCAGATCACCATAGCGGATGCTCCCGTCACGGTATCTGTCCAGAAAGTATGCATAGGTGTCGGTACTGCTCAGCACTTTCATCAGGTTGAAAAGGTTTTCCACGCCCTGCGACATGGGTGCCCCGGGCTCAGTGGGGCCGCTATCGGTGACGGCACGCATCACCTTTTTGCGAATAACAGCCGGATCATCGGCCAGGAAAATGGCATTGCCTTCTCCCTCCGACTTCCCCATCTTGGTGCTGCCATCCAGGCCGGGGATTTTTACCAGCTCGCTGCCAAAGTTGTAGGCGTAAGGCTCAGGAAAATAATCCACCTTGTACAGGCGGTTAAACCGGTTTGCAAAAGTACGGGCCATCTCCAGGTGCTGCTCCTGGTCTTTCCCCACAGGGACCTTGGTGGCCCGGTGGATAATAATATCAGCAGCCATCAGAACAGGATAAGTCAGCAGGCCTGCATTGATGTTTTCAGGGTGTTTCCTGATCTTTTCCTTAAACGAGGTGCAGCGTTCCAGCTCGCCCATGTATGCATTCATGTTCAGCAACAGGTAGAGTTCAGCCACCTCCGGAACATCGCTCTGGATGTAAAGGGTTGCGACTTCCGGGTCAATGCCGGCAGCCAGGTACTCCACCAGCACCTGCTTCACATTGCGGTGAAGGTCCTCGGGGGTGGGGTGGGTGGTCAGCGAATGATAGTCGGCAATGAAAAAATAGCAGTGGTGCTCATGCTGCATCTTCAGAAAATTCCGGATGGCACCAAAATAATTGCCCAGGTGCAAATGACCTGTTGAACGTATTCCACTTAATACTGTTTCCATGCTGCAAAATTACAAAAAATATGTGCTGTCAATTCGATGGGAAAAGCCTGTCATTCTTCCGGGAAAAGGATATCTTTCACGTTGAGTTGCAGGTGGGTTTTGCCGTTCCATTCATTCTCTTCAATCTGGTACACCAGGTCGAAGGGCTTTCCGGCGAGCATGTTTTCAAGCTGATGCCCCTGCTGAAAGGCAATGGCAGGCAATTCGGCCATTCCCATTTCGGGTTGTGTGAGGTTAAACTTCAGGTGCTTGTTGCCCACCACCCTTGGCGAATTCTTAGCTACACAGCCCCGGGTAAGAAACACCGGATTGGTGTTGCCCGGCCCAAAAGGTGCAAACTGCTTCAGGACGCGAAAGAATTTTCCCTCGATGCTGGGAAGGCCGATTTGTGCATCAATCTCGATCTCCGGAACCAGCATGGCTTCGGTAATGGTGTCTTCAACCACCTGGTGAAAAGCCTCTGTAAACGCCTCCAGGTTTTCGGGTTTCAGGCTAAGACCCGCCGCATACTTATGCCCGCCAAAGTGTTCCAGGAAATGGCTGCAGGCGTCGATGGCATCATAAATATCAAAGTCCTTGACCGATCTTGCCGAACCCGTAATCATGCCATTTGACTCGGTCAGGATAATGGTGGGACGGTAATAGTTTTCTATCAGGCGTGAAGCCACGATACCAATGACGCCCTTGCTCCATTCGGGATCGTACAGGATGGTTGCCCTGGAATTTTTCATCCTGGGATTTTTTCTGATCATTCGCATGGCCTGCTCGGTGATGTTGGTATCCAGGCTTCGGCGTTCCGCATTGTTCTCATTGATGGTCTGGCTGAGTTGATGGGTGTCGCCCATATGGTCACACAGCAACAGATCCACCGCAGTTTTCCCGTTTTCGATACGCCCGGCGGCATTGATCCTGGGTCCGATCATAAACATCAGGTCGTTGATGTTGATCTCACGCGTAAAGGCAGTTTTCTCGTCAGGCTGGCTTTTCTTGAAAATATTGTTGTAAAACAGGATGGATTCAAGCCCGGCCCGGGGCTCCATGTTCAGGCGCTTCAAGCCGAAATGGGCCAGCACCCGGTTCTCGCCGGTGATGGGCACGATGTCGGCGGCAATGCTTACCACTACCAGGTCCAGGAATTTCTCCAGCTCTTCAAAGGGTTTACGGTGCTTCTGGTAAAAAGCTTGTGCCAGTTTAAAGCCCAGCCCGCAACCTGAAAGTTCCTTGTAAGGATAATTGCAGTCGCTCTGCTTGGGGTCTATCAGCGCGACAGCGGGAGGAAGCACCTCTCCGGGACGGTGATGATCCACCACGATGAATTCAATGCCTCTTTCCAGGGCATACTCCACCTGCTCAACCGCCTTGATGCCGCAGTCAAGGGCAATCATCAGACTTACCCCGCGCCGCTTTGCATGGTCTATGCCTTCATGCGAGATCCCGTAACCTTCCTTGTAACGGTCGGGGATATAAAATTCCAGTTTATCGTAGAAGTCTTTCAGAAAGGAATAGACCAAAGTGACGGCAGTGGTGCCATCCACGTCGTAATCGCCATAAACCAGGATACGCTCACCGCGCTCCATGGCCAGTTCTATGCGCCGAATGGCTACATCCATATCCTTGATCAGGAAAGGATCATGCAGGTTGTCGAGCGAGGGCCGGAAGAAATCACGCGCCTCCGGAAAACTGGTGATGTCTCTCTGAACCAGCAACTGCGCAAGAACGGGATCTATGTTGAGCGAGGAAGACAGTTTTTCTACCAAGTCTGGCTTGGTATTTTCCCTGACTACCCATCTTTTTTGTAACATCCAAAAACGTTTTTGTAAAGATAACGAAAAACAGGGAGAAGGCTTATACTCCTTTAAACGGGAGAAAGCCTTTTCCCAACAAGAAATTGAGATACAAAGCTTTAATACAGTGAAAAAATCAGGGGGTGATCACCTTGATCAGGTTATCACGCACTTCCACCACCCCGCTTTCAATGTCGATGTAAAACTTATTGCGTTCTTCATCAATGACTTTCAGGCGGCCTTTTCCCAGTATGGCCATTAGGGGGGCGTGATTATAAAGGATTTCAAAGGAGCCCATGGCGCCGGGCAGCTGCACCAGCACCACCGAACCCTTGTAGAGCGACTTCTCAGGGGTGATTACTTCCAGCGTCATCGATTGGTTCATGGCTTACTTTTTGTGCTGATTTTTTTTGGTTCTTTCAAGGACTTCCTCAATGTTGCCGGCCATCATAAAGTCAGACTCATGGCAATGGTCCGTTTCCCCTTTCAGGATCATTTTAAAGCCGCGGATGGTGTCTTCCAGTGAAACCAGCACCCCTGGACGGCCCGTAAACTGTTCAGCCACGTGGAAAGGCTGGCTCAGGAAACGTTGTACCTTGCGGGCACGGTTCACCACCAGGCGATCTTCTTCCGAAAGTTCATCCATCCCCAGGATGGCAATAATGTCCTGTAACTCCTTAAAGCGCTGCAGGATCATTTTGATCTGTTTGGCCGTCTGGTAATGTTCTTCGCCCACGATCTCGGGCGTCAGGATGCGCGAGGTGGAGTCGAGCGGGTCAACGGCCGGGTAAATCCCAAGCTCAAAGATCTTGCGGCTGAGCACCGTGGTGGCATCCAGGTGTGAAAAAGTGGTGGCAGGTGCCGGGTCCGTCAGGTCATCCGCCGGAACATACACTGCCTGCACCGAAGTGATGGAGCCGCGCTGGGTAGAAGTGATGCGTTCCTGCATGATTCCCATTTCGGTGGCAAGGGTCGGCTGGTAGCCTACCGCTGAAGGCATACGTCCCAGCAGTGCCGATACTTCTGAACCGGCCTGGGTGAACCGGAAAATGTTATCAATGAAGAACAGGATGTCAGAGCCTGAGGTCTGATCCGCGCCATCCCTGAAATACTCAGCCACGGCAAGTCCCGATAGGGCTACCCTGGCGCGCGCGCCAGGCGGTTCGTTCATCTGGCCGAAAACAAGCGTGGCTTGCGAACGCGCCAGCTCTTCCCTGTCGACTTTGCTCAGGTCCCAGTGACCCTGTTCCATCGATTCTTTAAAAGCTTCACCATAACGGATTACCCCCGATTCGATCATTTCCCGCAAAAGGTCATTTCCCTCACGGGTGCGTTCGCCTACGCCGGCAAAAACACTGGTGCCCTGGTAGCCTTTGGCAATGTTATTGATCAGTTCCATGATGATAACGGTCTTGCCCACGCCAGCGCCGCCAAAAAGCCCGATCTTGCCGCCTTTTGGATAGGGGGTCAGCAGGTCAATGACCTTGATCCCGGTGTAAAGGATCTCGGTTTCGGTCTTCAGATCCTCAAAGCGAGGCGCATCACGGTGAATGGGATAACGCGTTTTGGATTTTACAGGTCCCATCCCATCAATGGGTTCACCGATGACATTGAAAAGGCGTCCCCTGATGTCCTGGCTTGCCGGCATGGTGATAGGCCCCCCGCTGCAGTGCACTTCCATGTCGCGCGAAAGTCCATCGGTCGAATCCATCGCGATGGTGCGAACCGTGTCTTCCCCCAGATGCTGCTGTACCTCCAGCACCAGCCGCATATCGTTTGAAGTCTTCACTTCCAGGGCTTCATGGATATTGGGGAGTTCCTGGGTGTTGTCAAAGGTGACATCCACCACAGGCCCGATGACCTGCGAAATTTTACCTGTTTTTGGTTCCATCTTTTTCGGGGAAATATTTTTCTGACTCAAAATAAAGTTGATTCAAGGCCTGCTTATATAAGCGAAAATACGCATTTTTGAAAAAAATGGGCCTGTGGCCGACAATTTTTCTTTATATCTTTACCGTTGCCTCAGCAGGAGGCAAGCCACAAATGTATGGAAAATATTGCTGATAAAAACAAGAATAACACGGTAAGAATGCTTGTTGAACAGGGCGCTGTTCTCGAGGCCGGACAACTGCTGGGGCATGCTTTCTTTCTGGAAGGCTTCGTGGTGGAAGGCAACCGGATTGGCCGCACCCTTGGCTACCCCACGGCAAACCTTGGCAGGCTTGATGAAAGCCAGACAACGCCCGCCCAGGGGGTGTATGTGGCCTTGGTCAAAGCAGTGGACCGCTGGCACGAAAGCATGGTCAACATTGGCATTCGCCCCACCCTTGACCTGGATCACGTGACCATCGAAGCACATCTGTTCGACTTTGACGAAGACCTGTATGGTCAGAAGATCAGCATTCATTTCCTCGAACGCATCCGCGATGAAATGCGCTTCCCTTCCCTGGGCGATCTCAAGGATCAGTTGCGCAAAGACCGGACGACAAGTCTGCAGATCCTCGGCGAACTGGCTTTCCAGCCCCAACCCGATGAGGAAAGAGTAATAATCAAAAAAATTCCTTCTGAAACAAAATAAAGTCTATGGTCAGGTCCACTTTCAGGAGCTTCTTCTGGCTGCTGCTTTTTGTCGCAGTGATGGTGTTTTTATCGTGGTATTTTCTGCGTGTGGTCATTTACCTGCTGGTATCGGTCGTCCTGGCCCTGCTTGGAAAGCCTGTGATGGACTTCCTTTCCAGTCTGCGCCTGGGGCGGTTTAGGCTACCACAGGGGGTCAGCGCCTTCATCACGCTGCTGCTAATGATCGGCCTGCTGGCCGGTTTGTTCTCTTTCATGCTGCCCCTGCTTACCCGGCAGGCCGCCCTGCTATCCGACATCAGCGTCCAGAGCATCACCACCAGCTTACAAGAACCCTTGCTTTACCTCGAACGGCACTTTCACGATTGGGGAATCCTGGCGCCTTCCGAAACCATATCCGAAAGAATCATTGGCGAGTTGTCCTCTATCGTTACTTTTGAGCGATTTTCAGCCGTGTTCAACTCTGTCCTTGGGCTCATCGTAGAGATCTTCATTGGTTTCCTTGCCATTGCCTTTATCACCTTTTTCTTCCTGAAGGAAGAACACCTGTTTACCAAAGGGGTGCTGCTTTTCACCCCCAAGCCCTATAAGAACGAAGCCGAAAGCATCCTGAGGGAAAGCAAGATCCTGGTGCGCCGTTACATCACCGGACTGGTAAGCGATCTTGCCCTTGTTTTTATCCTCATCAGCCTATGCATGTGGGTGCTCGGCCTGGAAAATGCCCTGGTGATTGGTTTTTTTGCCGGTATTCTTAACACCATTCCTTATGTGGGTCCCATAATCGCAACCTTTATCGGAGTGTTCCTGGGCCTCAGTATCAACCTCGACCTGGATTTCTATACCCAGATGCTGCCGCTCATCCTGAAGATCGTCGCCTCATTCATTATCGTAAATACCATCGATGTCTCTGTGCTGCAACCGATGATATATAGCAAGAGCGTGCGCAGCCACCCCCTTGAGATCTTTATTGTGTTTATCCTGGCCGGCATCATGGGCGGGGTGTTCGGCATGATCATCGCCATCCCTTCCTACAGCGTCCTGCGGATCTTTATCAAGGTCTTTCTCGAGAAATCGATGCTGGTGAGAAGGATAATGGAGGAGATGAAGCTTTGAAGCCGGTGGTGTTGCGATATTCCATGTTTTTTGCCGACCTATTGCGTTTAACCGGGAGGTTAACCCCCCGCCGTATCCTGAACCTTGGCCTTATTTATGCAGGTCTTTGGCTGAGCAAGCTTTCCGGTAAGGTCAGGGTGTTCGGCAGGCCTTTCGCCGTTTCGGCAGAAGTAGCTTCGGTTTGCAACCTGCGCTGTCCCGAGTGTATGGTAGGGCAGGGGAAAACAAACCGCAGCAATAAACAAATGGACCCCACCCTGTTTAATGAAATTCTGAAACATCATCGCAAGCATAGTTTTTACACCAACCTCTATTTCCAGGGCGAACCCTTTCTGAATCCCGCCCTGCCGCAACTGATCAGCAAAGCCTCGGGCCTGGGCTACTACACCAGTGTGTCGACTAACGGGCATTTCCTTACTGACGACCATTGCCGGGCAGTTGTTTCTGCCGGGCTCGATCGGCTCATCATTTCCCTCGATGGGCTCGATCAGGACACCTATGCTTTTTACCGGGTAGGGGGTAACTGGCAGAAAGTAGTCGATGGCATTGCCGTTATGTCCCGTGTAAGAAATGAGATGAACGCCCGGAAGCCCCTGATCGTTGCCCAGTTTTTGGTAAACCGCAAGAATGAAGGACAAATCCCCGAATTGTTAGCCTTTTCCCGCAAGCAGGGGGCTGACGTAGTTGAACTGAAAACCATGCAGGTTTATGAGGAATCCGGGGCTGAGAAGTTTTTGCCCGAAAATCAGCGGTTTAACCGCTATAAAAATTCAGGCAAACCGCATGGTTTTCGAACAAAGGGCAGGAACAGCCCCTGCTTCCGCCTCTGGAGCCACGCAGTTTATACCTCCGATGGCCTGCTTGTGCCCTGTTGCTATGACAAAGTCCCACAGCATCCTATGGGTAATATTAAAGGCGGAGACCCTTGGTCTTCGCCTTCAATGAATGCATTCAGGGAAAAAGTGATGAGGCAGCGTAAGGAAATTGGCATCTGCAGCAACTGCGGCCAATGACACTTTAAATGGTCATGATGTCGGTCTCCTTGGCTTCCACCAGCTGATCTACCTTGGCAATGTATTTGTTGGTCAGCTCCTGGATATCCGCTTCAAACTTCTTCACCATGTCTTCAGGAGTTCCCTCTTTTTCCAGCTTTTTGGCGGCATCAATGGCTTCGCGGCGGGCGCTGCGAATTCCTACCTTGGTGTTCTCGGCTTCGGTCTTGGCTTTCTTCACCAGGTCGCGACGCCTTTCCTCGGTCAGGGGCGGAACAACAACCCGGATCAGGGTGCCGTCGTTCTGGGGGTTGAAACCCAGGTTGGCAGCCATGATGGCCTTTTCAATGGGGGCCAGCATGTTCTTTTCCCAGGGCTGGATGACGATCTGACGCGGATCAGGGGTGTTGATGTTCGATACTTGCGAAAGCTTGGTCAGGGTGCCATAATAGTCCACCTTGACGCTATCAAGCATTTGAGGGTTGGCTTTTCCGGCACGCAGCTTCGACAACTCACGTTCCAGGTGGCCAATGGCTTTTTCCATACCCTCTTCTGCAGCCTCTTGTAAAAATTCAATTTCTTCGTTCATGACACCGTTGTTTATTTGGGGAAGTTGCTGTTGGTTCCCTGCAAAAATAAGAATTAATTTGAAACGAGCGTCCCGGCGGGCTTACCTTCCACCAGCAGCTCGTGCAATATGCCTTTCTGGTTTATGTTGAAAACGATGATGGGCAGGTCGTTTTCCTGGCAAAGGGTAAAGGCCGTCAGGTCCATGATGCGCAGGTTTTCGCGGTAAGCCTGTTCAAAGGTCAGCGTATCATATTTCCTGGCCTTAGCATCCTTTTCCGGATCAGCGGTATAGACCCCGTCAACACGTGTCCCCTTCAGGAGGACATCCGCTCTGATTTCGACTGCCCTGAGTGCTGCGGCCGAGTCAGTGGTGAAAAACGGATTGCCTGTACCTCCGGCCATGATCACCACCTGGCCCGCTTTAAGCAAGGCCATGGCATCTCGGCGGTTCATCTTTTTAGCCACCGGCTCAACAGGCATCCCCGAAAGTACCGTGGCCGGGACGTCCATGGCTTCGAGTGCCGACTGCAGGGCCATGCTGTTGATCACCGTGGCCAACATCCCCATATAATCGCCCTGAACCCGGTCAACACCCTTACCGCTGCCCTGCAGACCCCTGAAGATATTTCCTCCGCCAAGCACCACGCCTACTTCTATGCCTTGCCTGGTCAGGTCTTTGATTTCTTCGGCGTAAACATTTAACATGGCAGGATCAATCCCCTGCCCTCCAGGCCCTGCCAGCGACTCGCCGCTGAGCTTGAGCAATATCCTTTTATACTGAGGCATGGTTTTCGTTGGATTATTAATTTTTGCAAGTTTAAGTGATTTTTTTGAATGTCGCCTGATTCCGGGGCCATAAAAACCGTGTTGGACTTCAGGACCCCCATCGCCCTAAGGGAAAATTGCACGCTTTCCTTTCAACCGCAATAAGGTCCTTGGCTTTTTAACAGAAGCGATGAGTTTTGCCTGGTCCTTTTTTTGCTCTTTTCAGCATCTGACTTAAAACGTATCATAAACGTTTTAAAACGTTTATGATACGTTTATGATACGGTTAAAATAGGTAAATGATATAAGCTGGAAATTTCCCGGTTCCGGGACAGGGCAGGGAACAAGTCAAAACGGCAAATGAAATTTAGCCTTCTTCAGGCAGTGGCCATACAAGGAGAACAAAACCCTTTGGGCCTGGGGGAAGCAGAAATGGAGGGAAATAAGAAAAGCCGCACCGAAGTTGTTTGTCCGGGGCGGCTTTTGAAAAATTCTTCTGGCGGGGATTACTGTCCCAGTGCCAGGCGTTTGAATGCTACAACGGTCAGATTCTTGTCAGCATCTTCGAGCATCTGACGAACGGTCTTTTTGCTTTCCTTGATGAACTCCTGGTTCAGCAGGGTGCTTTCCTTATAGAACTTGTTGAGTTTTCCCAAAGCGATTTTTTCAACCAGTTCTTCAGGTTTGCCTTCCTGACGTGCCTGATCTTTACCGATCTCGATCTCTTTCTCAATGATCTTCGGGTCAACGTCATCCTTGTCGATGGCAACAGGAGACATAGCGGCGATCTGCATCACAACATCCTTACCAAGCTGGTCAATGTCATTGACATCGGCTTTGTTCAGGGCGGCGATTGAAGCCACGCGGTTGCCGGGATGTATGTAGGCAAAAGCCTTGGCACCACTGATCACGTCGAAATGCGAAAGATTCAGTTTCTCACCGGTTTTGCCAATGAGGTCGGTCAAGTTGGCTTCCACGCTGCGGCCGTTCATGTCGGCTGCCTTAACTTCTTCAAGGTTTTGGCAGTTTTTTTCGATGCCTAGGTCGAGAATGCTGCGGGTGAAATCAATGATTTCCTGGTTTTTGGCCACGAAGTCGGTTTCACAATTCAGCATGATGATGGCGGCCTGGGTGGCATCGGCATTGACTTTGGCCAGCACAACACCTTCGTTGGCTTCGCGGTCAGCACGGCTGCTGGCTACTTTTTGCCCCTTCTTGCGAAGGATTTCGATGGCTTTTTCAAAATCGCCATCGGATTCTACCAGGGCTTTTTTGCAGTCCATCATGCCTGCTCCGGTTTGTTGGCGCAGTTTATTTACTTCTGCAGCTGTTATGTTTGCCATAATGGTCTATTCTTTTAAATAAATGATTACAATCTTGGTCTTTTTGCCTGAGGTTTCTTCAGGGGAGCGCCTTTGGGTGCCTTGGGTGCTTTTTCCTCTTCTTCTTCAGTATCTAACTTGGCCTTCTTGGCAGCTCTGGCTTTGCGAAGCGCTACTTCTTCCTCGTCTTCTTCAATGGCTTCAGCACCTTTGCCTTCACCTTCCATATCCACGTCCACATCCATATCTTCCTCTTCCTCGACGGCTTTGTCTTTCTCGAGTTTGCGTTCTTCAAGGCCTTCCTGAATTGCTTCAATCATCAGTTTTACGATGATATGGATGGACTTGGAGGCGTCGTCGTTGGCCGGGATCGGGAAGTCGATCTCGTTGGGGTTGGCATTGGTATCGACAATGGCGAAAGTGGGGATGTTGAGTTTGCGTGCTTCGGCAATGGCAATATGCTCTTTGCAGATGTCGACCACAAAAACGGCGGCCGGTAATCGGTTCAGGTCAGAGATACTGCCCAGCTGCTTCTCAAGCTTTGCCCTTTCGCGGGTTACCTGCAGGCGTTCGCGTTTCGACATATTGTCGAAGGTGCCATCGGTAGCCATCTTGTCGATGGTGGCCATTTTCTTTACGGCCTTGCGGATGGTGGCAAAGTTGGTCAGCATCCCGCCGGGCCAGCGTTCAGTCACATAAGGCATGTTTACCTGCTTGACCAGGTTGGCTACCACATCTTTTGCCTGTTTTTTGGTAGCGACAAAAAGGATTTTTTTGCCCGATTTGGCGATTTGCTTCATTGCGGCAGCCGCCTCATCGATTTTGGCAATGGTTTTATTGAGGTCAATGATGTGGATGCCATTGCGTTCCATGAAGATATAAGGAGCCATGTTGGGGTTCCATTTCCTTCTTAAGTGGCCGAAATGCACACCAGCGTCTAATAATTCATTATAATTGGTTCTTGCCATGATGTAAGGTAAATTGTCGGAAAAAAATGATTAACGTTTACTGAACTGGAATCTCTTCCTGGCTTTCTTCTGGCCGGGCTTTTTACGCTCAACCATGCGTGGGTCACGGCGAAGCAGGCCTTTTTCTTTCAGCGGGGGACGATATTCAGCGTTAATCTCCACCAGTGCTTTTGAGATAGCCAGCCGGAGGGCTTCGGCCTGACCTTTAAAGCCCCCTCCATCGAGGTTTACGTTAACATCGTATTTGCCTTCATTGCTGGTAATTGCGAAAGGCTGGTTTACAACGTACTGCAGGATACCAGTCGGGAAATATTCTTTGTAGTCCTTGTTGTTGACAGTGATCTGACCGTTGCCGGGTTTCATGTAAATGCGGGCAACAGCGGTTTTCCTTCTTCCAGAGGTGTTGATTATTTCCATTGTTACTTGATTGTGTTAAGGTTGATTTGCTGGGGTTGCTGCGCCTGGTGCGGATGTTCGCTGCCGGCATAAACATAAAGGTTTCCAAAAATGGCCCGTCCCAATCGGTTCTTGGGAAGCATGCCCTTCACCGCTTTTTCGATGATGGCCTCAGGTTTCTTTACCAGCATCTGCTTGGCGCTGGTAAAACGTTGTCCGCCGGGATATCCGGTATGTCTGACATATTCCTTCTGATCCCATTTTGACCCGCTGAGCTGGATTTTATCAGCATTAATGACGATTACATGATCGCCGCAATCGGCATGCGGGGTGAAGTTGACCTTATGTTTCCCCCGGATGATTTTGGCAACCTTGGAGGCCAAACGGCCAAGTATCTGGTTTTCTGCATCCACAAGAACCCATTCCTTGTTGGCGGTCTCCTTGTTGGCAGATATGGTTTTGTAACTTAAAGTGTTCATTTGTGTGGCTTAATTTGCTGTACCTGATTTTTTTAAACACAAACATCCCCTTCAAAAGGGGGTGCAAAACTAAGATAATTTTTCGGTTCCGGCAAATTTATTAACAATTTATTGTTGATAAACTCTGGCGGAATTATATAGGATAATACAACGGGCTAAAATTCAGGGTGCAAAGATAAACATAATTGTTTTATTCAATACTGCCTGTTTTGAAAAAAATTCAACCAGGGCTTTTGCGCTGGCTTTCAAGGGAAGACTGCTCCAGACAAGGGCTTTTCCTTTTCCCATTTGGAGCGCATTGCGGGGAATTAACATTTTTTTACCAAGGTAGTGGAGCAGGGTGTATATTAAACCAGTAATTTTGCATAAACTCTGTTCGATGAAGAAGATATCTCTTTTGTTGCTAGTTGGCCTGCTTTTCTCGCCGGTTTTATTGTCTGCTGCCCAGGGTGAATTGTCGCCCAGTGCTCGCATCTCCCTGCTGACGGCCACCCCCGGCGATGAGCTGTATTCGGTCTTTGGTCACAGTGCCTTGCGCGTTCGTGATCCCGAAACGGGACTGGACGAGGTTTATAATTACGGCACCTTTGACTTCGACACCCCAAATTTCTACCTGAAATTTCTCCGGGGGAAACTGTTCTACAAACTATCTGTAGTGCCCCATGAGTATTTTTTACTGGAATACCGCTACGAAGGCCGGGGCATCTCTGAGCAGATCCTGAACCTCAGCCAGGAAGAAACCCGCCGGATATATGACTTCCTGCAGGTAAACCGCCAGCCCGGCAACGAATATTACCTTTACGACTTTTTCTACGACAACTGCGCCACGCGTATTCGCGACATTGTTGAAAATCAGCTGGAGCCCGACTGGGGTGAAGACCCGGTGCCTGAATACAGCCGGTCGTTTCGCGACATGCTCAAGCCCTTCCTGGTGAATAAACCCTGGGCACTTTTCGGCGTAGACCTGGTGCTGGGGCTGCCTTCTGACCGCGAGGCCACCCCCTGGCATTATATGTTCCTCCCCGATGAGATGTTTCTTGCATTTTCTCAGGCCCGTCATGCCAATGGCAGGCCCCTTATTGAGCAATATGCCCTGGTGCTGGAACAAACCTTTAGCCCAGGGAAGAGTCACTGGCTTACCCCTTTGGTGGCAGCCTGGATGGTTTTCTTGCTAGGGATTCTGTCTCTGCTGAAAGTTCGTATTGCAAGGGTTTTCGACAAAATCTTTTTTACCATTCTTGGCCTGGTGGGACTCGTCATCCTGTTTCTTTGGTTTCTTTCTGATCATACGGCTACAAACGCCAACCTGAACCTGCTCTGGGCATTGCCTACCCATTTGTACTTTATTTTCAAGGGGAATATGATATACCCCATAGGCATCCCCAGGTATTACTTTAAGGTGGTGTTTTTCCTGAACTTGTTCCTGCTACTTTTCTGGCCGTTGTTGCCCCAGGGATTCCATCCCGCTTTTCTGCCCCTCATTCTTTTGTCGGCCGTCAAAGTATTCCTTTATGGATACGGGGATGCCTGGAAGCGGTTGCCCTTTATGCGGCGCCGGCGTTGAACTTTCAGGCAATTTTTCGGTTTATGTTGGTAAGTTCCAATGCATTGATAGATGAATACCTCTGAACATATCCACCGTTTTGTCCCTGCAAGGGCTTCTGTTGAGAAGGCTTACACCTTGTTGTTGCTTCACGGGACAGGAGGGGATGAAAACAACTTAATGGGGCTTGCAGATCATTTTGGCCAGGCGTTTAATTACCTGAGTCCGCGGGGACAGGTGCTTGAGAATGGCATGCCGCGTTTTTTCAGGCGGCTCTCTGAAGGGGTCTTTGATCAGAAAGATCTGGAGAAGCGTACGCGCGACCTGGCCACTTTTATCAGGCATGCTGGGACACATTACGGGTTCAACCCCCGTAAAGTCATTGCCCTTGGTTATTCCAATGGAGCCAATATTGCTGCCAGCCTGATGCTTTCGGGTGAGAACGTGCTGAAACATGCCATCCTGATGCATGCCATGGTGCCCTTTATTCCCAGCGACTTTCCGCTCCTTCAGCATTCACAAGTGTTGCTGACGGCAGGTGAAAACGATCCCATCGTCCCTGCCGAAAACACTTCAGCCCTGGCCGACTTGCTGGTTCAGGCCGGTGCAGAGGTGGAAATATTCTGGCATCAATCAGGACATACACTGATCGAAGAAGAAATTGCACGCGCTCAATTGTTTTTAAATAACCTTAATATTTAATAAAGTTATGATCGAAGGATTACATCATGTAACAGCAATGACAGGAAATATCCGGAAGAACATAAGATTTTATACGGAAATCCTGGGTTTGCGCTTCGTGAAGAAGACCATAAACTACGACAGCCCTGATACCTGGCATTTTTATTTTGGGGATGCAACGGGTAGCCCAGGCTCCGTAATCACATTTTTCCCTTTTATGGGGATGCCCCGGGGTCAGGCAGGTGTTGGCTCGGCCAACGTTACCGGGTTTTCGGTGGGAGCTGACTCGCTCGATTTCTGGAAAAAACGCCTTAAGGAATACCAGGTCGACTTCCGGGGGCCCTTTCATCGCTTCGACGAGAGTTATTTTACACTGTATGACCTTGATGGAATGGAACTGGAACTGGTGGCCAGCCCAAACGACCCCCGACAGGGTGTCGAGACCCCTGGGATACGGGCAGAAGATGCCATCAAGGGGTTCAGCCACATAGAACTAACCTGCAGCATTGCCGATAAGACTGCTTTCTTTATGATCAATGTATTGGACCACCATCGGCTTAGGGAAGAAAACGACCGTATCCGCCTGTACGCTGGGGAGAACCGCCCGGGTCATTATGTTGATCTGGTATCGCGCCCTTCTCTGCCTCTTCACAAAG
Source organism: Bacteroides sp. (assembly GCA_036351255.1). Taxonomy (NCBI): domain Bacteria; kingdom Pseudomonadati; phylum Bacteroidota; class Bacteroidia; order Bacteroidales; family Bacteroidaceae; genus Bacteroides; species Bacteroides sp. The sequence goes on along the minus strand of JAZBOS010000115.1, from coordinate 103,728 downwards.
GCGGTATTGGCACCGTTCACCATGTAGCTTTTTCCACCCCTGACCTTGAAGCCCAGAAAGCCCTCAGGGATCGAATCGCAAAAGCAGGCATTCAGGTCAGCCCGGTGCAGGACCGTCAGTATTTCCATTCGATATATTTCCGTGAGCCCGGCGGAATATTATTTGAGATTGCCACCAAGGGCCCCGGATTCCTGATTGACGAAACTCCAGAGACGCTTGGTCAAAACCTGAAGCTGCCTTCCTGGATGGAAGAAGACCGGGAGAAAATTGAAGCCCAACTACCATCCCTGGATTAAACTTTAAGTAATACGCAAAAAAAAAAGCCCTCTTTCGGGGGCTTTTTTGTTTTCCGTATTAAGTCATTATTTAATGACCTGAACCTTGCGGGTGTGAATGCCGATGGGCGTCAATACGTGAACGAAGTAAATGCCAGTGCGGAAATGGTTAACATTCAATATGTGGCGCTCATCCTGAACGGAAGAGGTGTAAACGATCTGGCCAAGCATATCGATCACACGGATCTCACGGATCATTTCATTGGAAACAATGTTCAGCTGGTCTTTGGCTGGATTGGGGTAGACATTCAGAGAGATCTCTTCCACCAAAGGCACAGTCGTTGGATCGGTCATATAGCCGAACCAGTCATTGACTTCCATGGGACCTGTAACTTCCAGCATGCGATTATCACCGCCTGCCCATTCGCCGTCATCCCAGGAGGGGCCGCTGAAATACTTGTATTCAAAGGAACCAGCAGGAAGCTCTTTTGTGAGGGTAAATATGTAAACATTATCCGTAGCGTCCATTAATTGTTCGTCTTCCATGGTGCCGGGTTCTGCCCAGTTGATTCCGGGGAATGAACCAGTGATGTAATAGGTGCCAGTGCCGGGTTCAAAGCCGGGGGCATAGCGGGCATCCAGGTTAAAGACCACTTCATAGCGTTCCTGGATGATGGTGGCCGGGACGGTAATGTCTGCCCCGTCAACAGTCACTTCCCCGCTGGTTCCCTGGTATCCGGCTTTTTCGATGCTATAGGCATAGGTGCCGTTGGGAGCCGCATAGGTGTAAACGCCAGCCTCAAGGGTTTCGCCATTGATGATAATGGTAGCCCCTTCCACATCATTGCCATCCTGGTCCGTGATCTCAAAGGTGATGTTATAGAAGATCACCACGGGCAGGGTCACCTCGGCAGTGACAAGCCAGTTATCGGGGGTCAGGGGGTCGTTGTTGGCCAGGCGCGAACGGCTTGCCAGGTAACCATCGGTCTCCAGAACGGAAAAATACCAGTTGCGGCCATCCTCGTCCACGTCAATGGCCATCCAGCCTTCGGGCAGCCACATGGGGTCAAGGGGATCGACCACACCACCCGAGAAATCTTCAGTGAGGATAACAGCAGGGGAGTCACCTGTACGCAAGGCCACGATCTCAACATTGTCAATGACAAGACGCTCCATGCCTGTAACGTCGTGGTGACGGAAAGCAACGCGGATGCTTGAATCGTTGAAGCCTGAAATTTCTATGGAGCGGTTCTGGTATTCCCATGCAGGGGTTTCCGTGTCAAGGGTTTCCTCATAAACCATGGAAAAGTCCTCCATGTTGAAAGTGTAATCGCCACCTTCTTCGGGCATTGGGGCTACCCAAACGCTGTAGTGTTCAGCGCGGTATTGGGCTTCTTCTGCCGTGGCTGCCACATCCCAGGAAAGAAAAATGTTGTTAAAGATTGCTGGATCCTGAACTAATTCAATGTTGACAAAAACATTGCCGTCAACCACCGAAAAATAGCCCTCTGTGGGATAGTATCCCGAACGGGTAACCAAATAATCATAAAACCCCGGGGTGGCATTGAAGGTATAATCGCCGGCAGGCATACTAACCCCATCAATACTCACAACGGCATCGGTGATCAGTTCTCCTTCGGTGTCGAGCACGGTAAAGGTGACCAGGAATTCGGAATCCGTACCTGCTGCCAAAGAGACATCCAATGACAGGTCAGCATCATCAACGGTAAAGGTGCCGCTAGAAGTCAGGAAGTCTTCTTTTTGAACAAAATACTGGTATTCGCCCGGGAAGAGTTCGAAGTCATAAAGCCCGGCCTCATAATCCATGCCATTGATGGAAACCATTGCGTCGGTGATGGGGTTTGCACTGCCGTCATCTACGTTAAAATTCACCATGAACGGATCGACAATACGCAGGTCGTCAAAATAGAGGTCACCAGTTTCGCCTGCTGCCTGTCCGCTCCATGTGATCTGAAAGCTGTCGAAATAAATAGGATTGCCGGTCCATTGACCATCGCCATTGACCCAACCGATGACAGGGTCTTCCGATAGGCGCCAGGTGATGCGTTTCCAGCCCACCCAGTCAATGACAAACCATTGTGATCCTTCCAGCTGGTTGTTGCCGGTTTCCCGGGTCATCATGCGGAATTTGTTTCCTGAACCATCGCCATATACAAACACTTCAATGGCCTGGTCCGGTAAAAATTGTCTTTCAGGTACATTGGCGTTACCGGCAGGCATGTGTTGCCGGATCAGGTGGCGGATGGCCCCGGGTTCGTAAGCAATCTCGGTGTCCCAAAGATAAGCCAGTTTCATCGAACCAGTGCTTGCCGTAGCCGGATTTACAATCTCGGTTTCAGCTTCACGGAAAGTTGTTGGCACACCATCCACTTCTAGGATGACCCCAATGGTGCTTCCGCTTCCTTCAGGCAACCACCATAAGTCAACTCCTAATTCAAAGTCATCAATGTAGCGGAAGTTTGGATTATCCTCCTTGGGTGCTCCGGCAAATGCAGCCGAAAAACCTGTCAAAGCAAAGGACAGTAACACCCATGACAGAATGGTAAACTTTGTTTTCATACGCTTGGTTTTTGGTTTGTAAAAAATTTCGGGTTTCTGTAAAGTTAAGGAAAAAGCGGCGTACGTCCAACAAGTCCGTAGGCCAGCTTTGGGTTTACTGAATAATCTGGATCAGGGTATGATCCCATCCCTTTTGGGTATTGATTCTTAAAAGGTAAATGCCCTGTTCCAGGCCTGATAAGCTGAGTTTGTATTGATTCTGTAAAGGCTCTTTGGTCAGGATTATCCTGCCATCGAGGCTGAATAACTGCAGCTGTTTTATGATGCCCTGTGCTTCCACGTTAAGCTCTCCTTGAGCGGGATTTGGGAATACTTTCAACCCATCCAGACCAATTTCAGGGACCGAGGTGTCATCAGGCTGTACCGTGACTACTGTGGTAACCTTCAGTTCCAGGGGAGGATTTGACTGGTCAAGTTCTTCCGGGAGGTCGAAGGTGCCTGTGGCGGTATAATTTCCCGCTGTGAAGGCATCGTAATCTTCAACGGACCATTCAAGGTTTACGGTAAAGGTCAGACCTTCATAACTGGAAATGAGAACCGTTGTTTGGGGCAGCAAGGAAAGGACTTCAGCCAGTTCGGTTGCGTAAGCAACCTCCAGCGGATCAACAGGTTGAATGCTCACAAGGTAGGGTTTTCTGACCGTTACCATGGCGTTTACCAGCAAGGGGGTTTCGGGATCAGACTGGCTAACCCCATCCGGTAGCGAGAAGGTCCCTGTGGCTGTAAAGTTGCCCGGTGCGAAAGCATCATAGGCTTCAATGCTCCAGTCAAGGCCCACCAAATGTGAATTCCCGAATGAATCAAGGATGGTGGTGCTGGGTTGCAATTCGCTCAGGACGACCGCTTCGCTGGTCCCATAAGAAACCGAAACATCGTCCACTGGGGTAATGCTTGCGATCACAGCGGCTTCCATGACTACCTCCACCTGGTCGAGCATAAACATATAGCTATCGTTGGAGACATATTGGATGGCAAAACGGATGACCTGGTCTGCGTAATCTCCCAGGAAGAACGAGAACTGTGTCCAGTCGAGCGGGGCCTCCAGGAAGTCGCCTTCGGAAATTAATTCGAAGGCATCCGGGTCAAAAGAGAACACCGGGTTGTCATCCACCATCACCAATACCCGGAAGCGCTCCAATCCCCATTGGTCTGAGATGGACTTGGCCTGGAACTTCAGCAGGCTGCCTTGGGTGGCTATTATTTGCGGAGAAATTAACCATTTATCATCGCCGATGATTTGCGATTGCATGGCAATTAAATACTTATCGCCCTCAAAGGCAGGATGGTTGTCGATGATAGGACCCTCGGTCAGGGCAGGGTTCATTACCTTAAAGGCATAGGCTGTACCTGCTCCCGGGAAAGTAAATCCGGCCGGGTTCCAGGTGATGACTTCCTGCACATCGACCGTGATCCAGGGGAAAAGGTCGGTTGTAAAGTCTTCGTAATCCTCAAAGCTCTCAAACAGCGTCGTGGGGAATGAAACCGGGTCTTGTTTTACAAAGCGGAAGTCATCGATATAAATTGAGCCCTGATCATTTGCATCGCTTGCATATCGCAGGTGGAAACTGTCGAAGTAAAAGTTCTGTCCCTCAAGTTCACCGTTACCAGTAACCCATCCAAAAACAGGATCATTGGCCAGGTCCCATGACACCAGTTTCCAGCCAACCCAGTCGATTGTGATCCATTGGCTTCCTTCCAGTTCATTCACTCCGTCGCGGATCATAAAGCGAAATTCGTTACCAGAACCGTCACCAAAAAGATAGATTTGCAATACATCATCGGCATTGAAGCGGTTATTGTTTTGCGAAGCCGTGGCAGGCAGGTAGAGTCGAATGTAGGGAGTTCCAGCAAAACTCATGTCCCAGGCATAATCGAGACGCATACTGGCATTACTTGCGGTGGTATGGTTCACCACATCCATGTCGGGGAAGCGCCCTGTCAATTCAGTAATGATACCAGCCGTTTGCCCGGCTTGCTGGGGATGCCACCAGTTGATGATGCCTGCGTCGAAAGAATCGATCATAGTAAGCTGATTAACGGGTTGTTCCAGCAGGTAAAACTGAAGGCTAAAGGCTTCCGTGAGGTTGTTGAAGTCATCGGAAAGGCCTTCGGCTACTTGGGCAATATAAACCAGGGAGGGGTCTAGGTCTTCAGTTGGAAAGAAATGCAGGATGCTTTGTCCGTTTATCACTTTATGGTGAATCACACCTGCTACGGGGTCTCCTCCGCTTTCGGGAACAAGAGTGATGGCGTCAGCAGCGATGCTCGAGGCGATTATGGGTTCATCGTACAGCAGCCTGATGATAGGCCTTCGTTCACGTGCAGGCTCGTTTTCAGATGGCGAAAAGGCGATTAGCTGGGGCGGGGTGCTATCTTCTTCCGAGGTGATAAACTCGAGGGTATAGTTGCCGCCTTCCACTCCGTCACCGTCTCCATCAAAATACTGGTTGGTAAGCAGGTTCTGGGCAATGGACCCGTCAATGGTGAGCACATAGGGAGTTACAAATGCAAGCTGGCTGGTGTTAACCAACACGGTGAAATCATTTTGCCAAGAGAAGGAAAGGTCAGCAGGTGGGTTAAGGCTGATGGCTTCTTCAACACTGGCCTGGTTCATCTTGCGGCTGAACCGGATCTGAAGCGTAGTGCCGGGAACCAGGCTGGAAAGCGATTCGGCTGGTTCAACCCATTCCACCACCGCGGGTACGGATGAAGTTAACTGCACATCTAGGAAACTGAGATTTTGAACAAGGTTTCCATCCGGATTCGAGGCAATTGTAAGATTGGTTTGGTAAGTATTGTAATCATCAGAAGAAAAAATCACTTCCACATTACTCAGCGGCTCCAGGTCTTCAATGAAATAAAACCCATTGCTAAGCTGGTCGGGATCCTCGCTGTACTGATAAAACAGCGACTCGTAAGTATCTGTGACATATACCTGGTCGCCGATGGTCACCGTAATGCCGTTGAGGGGTTTCTGGGTTTCAATATCCTTGATATATCCTGTTGCTACCCCGATGACAGGTTTATTCACTTCATTGTAATCGAGTATGGTCCAGAAAGCAGCAAGGGCCTCCAGTTTTTTCCATTCTGCGTTCATATTGCGCTGCTGCTGAGTGGGGTTAGTGTGGAAGCCGCCTTCGCTGAGCAGGGATGCCATTAAACTGACCCTGTTAACATAAAGATAAGGAAACTGGTTATCATGGTGAAATACTTCACCCTGGTAGAATACCCGGTCGGCGTAATTTCCACTGGTGGGGATACGCATGGCCCCGGGAAGGTTCACATTCAGAATGTTCCCATAAGCTTTACCTCCCTGAGGTGTTTTTTCTACCGTGACGCCATAGCTCCTCCAACCCCCGTATAGCATGAGGGTGCGGTTGGATTCCGGCCCACCGGCATCACTGTGAATGGAATAATAAAAATCGACCCCCAGGGTGTTGGCCTCATCAACCCGCTCGGAGAGCGAGATGTTGTCCTGGTCGGTTTCACGGGCAACATGAACTGTTTCAATATCCGTATACTCCAGGAGGTAGTCACGAAGGGCCAGGCCAACCCGCAAAACCTTTTCTGCTTCTGAATAACCGAAAAGTCCCATGTTTTCGTATTGTGCATGGCCCTGATCGATATAAAGGGTCCAGTCATTGAGCCCGGTAACCTGGGCCGCTGCAGGCTTTGATTGAGAAACGATCATTCCCGTCAGCAAAAGCCAGACAAGGCTTTTTAAAATTGCCCGAAAGTGATTTATGGATAATTTCATAGCACTACAATTTTTAGTGTTTAAAATCCTGGATTCAGTTCAAGGACATAAATGCCTCCATCCTCTGGGTTTTCGAATGCAATGCGCTTCCCATCGGGTGACACGGACGGGCTTAAGGCCATAATTTCAGTATGGGGTGTCAGGTTGTATTCTGCCCCGCTTTCAATATCAATGGCATACAAATCACCTGAAGTGACCATGTGTCCATCGTCGGTTGTTTTCATTACCACCAGGTATTTGCCACCTGGTGCCCAGCTGGGGCGTTCGCCACTTCCCAAATGTTTCAGGCCGCTGCCGTCCAAATTCATGACGTACAACCCTTGGGTGGCCACCTGAAATGCCAAACGGTTTCCATCGTTCGAAAAACGAATGTTAAGAATGGTTTTTTCTCCAAAATCAGCGAGGACTACCGGTTCATTTTTACCCGCAATGGAGCGGAGTATTTTCCCATCTACCGGGTATACAACCGGGTTTTCCGGGCCTTCTACCGGATGGCCCAGCGGAGCTTTCCCGCTTTCAAGCAATTGTAGCTCGGAATTTAGGATCACGGCAACATGCCGGTCGCGGTGGGCCCATTGCGGGAGACTTTTTATGCCTCGCGAGGGCTCAACCAGCACCTTAACCTCACCTGTCTCAACGTTAATCAATTCAACGGACTGAAATCTGCGTAATTCCCTGAATTCTGAAGGGCGCATTAAAATGGTTCTGGAGTCTGCTGACCACGAGAAGCCAAATCCTGCCCCATCGGCATCAGAAATTTGTCTAACATTGGATCCGTCGGCACTAGCGACCCAAACACCAAGGTACTTCCCTGATGTAAAGGCCAGACTTTGCCCATCGGGTGACCAAACCGGATGGAGCCAGGGCCCTGATTCAGAAGGGATAAGCTGGCTTGGCAACCCATCAGGAGCAGGCTGTGCAGCCAGATTTTGGCAGCAGAACAAAAAGATGACTGCCAAAGCAATTAGGTTTCTGATTATTTTTTTCATGACAATATATTATTGGTTGATTTTGATCAACTTGAAAGTAAACCGGGCATTGCTGGCCGTGGTGACCACACCAGTGTAAAAACCTGGCAACACACCGCTGATATTAATTTCGTCGAGATTATTGCCGTCATTGCGTTCCAGCATCAGGACCCGCTGACCACTCATATTGTATAACGAAATCGTGCGCTGTCCCGGCGATTTGGGATAAGGCAGAAATGTAAAGTCGCTTGAGGGATTCGGGTAATTCCCCAAAATCTGATGTGACGGATTTTCAACATAAACCCCTGAAGTGGTGGTAAACCTAACCACGGGAGACCACATGCCGGTGCCGCATTCGTTTACTCCTGCAATCCTTAAATAATGATCGGTATTACCATCACTGAGAGTAATATTTGTAATATTTTGAGTGATTCCGGTTTCGCTTATTACCAGTGATTCTTGAGAAAAGGACGGATCAAGAGCTACCTGCAGGTCATAGCTATCGGCTTCGGGTAGATAGCTCCACTGCGCCACTGCCGAGAAAGCAACATTCTCTTCTTCATTTTCCGGGGAATTTACCGAAGGGGTTGAGGGATAGCCTGTAAGGAAAAAATCAGCTTCTGAATAGGAGCTTACGTCTCCATCCTTTGCCATGATCCGGTAATAGTATGATTGTTGGCCCTCAAAAACGTTGCGGTTGATGGGAAAGTAATTTTCCGGGAAGACCGGGCTCTGGAACACCACGACTTCATCGAATGGATTGGAAAAGAGTAATAACTGATATTCACCAATTCCTGGCATTTCAGGCCAGAATATTTCATCGTCCTGGCAAGCAGTAGCCCCGTTAAACAAGGAGATGGAAGGAGCATTAAAGGGGTAGTACTCAACATAATCTGATTGCGGCCCAATGCTGCGGTTACCTGTAAATTCAGCTACCGCAAAATAAGGATAGTTCCTGTGTAGAATGGTGCTGAAAGTATTTTTAAATGCCACCTGGACAAAATCAGCACCGTTTTCCTTGGTGGTAGGGGGCAATTCATTCCATCCGTAAATAATAAATCGTTCGGCTTCAGAATCAATGTTTAGGATTGCGACATCCGGATCTTCGGCAAGGGAGCCAATATTGAGTAGGCCTGGTATTTCAGGCTCAGGACTGTCAACCCAAGCCAGGAAGGGAAAGACTGTTTTTTGGGAAAATAAATCATCGGCCAGGTAACCAGCCAAGTCTTTGTCAGGCTTCAGCAGGCTGTTCGTGTTATAGAAAAGAAGTCCGAGCCCATCATTAAAATTGCTTTCGCGATGGGCAATGATTTGATTCCCGATTTCAGTCACTGGCCAGTCGTTCTTGTCGGGGTTAAGTTTCCCGTTGTTTGGCCCAATGCCAAATTCATGGATACCTTTAGAATCCGAATAAGTATCTTCGAATTTTGCAGGATATATTCTGTATGCGCCAAGGCTTGGATAATGATGCCTGCCATAGCGCTGAGACTGCCAACCCCACCATTCGGTCAGAGTTACAAAATCCTGGCTGCCGCCTATTTGCCAGTAAAGCTGGGGTGAGATATAATCAATGGAGCCTTCTTTTAGCCAGGCAAGGGGGTCGCAATTGATGGTAGCCCAGTTGTTGTTACCGGTAATGCCCTCCGGGAGGGTGGTTTCGTAAAACTGGGCCACCAATGCATTGGTGGTATAAATTCCTGCGGGGCTCACGCCAAATACAAGGTTGGAATTCATTGCCTTGATGGTGTCGTGAACCTCACGGATCATATTGTTGACAGAGGCTCTCCGGAAATCACCGCGGGTAAGGGTTTGAAATAATGGCCCATCATAATAATGCCTGATAAATTCCTCATCGCCAAATTCATCGAAGGTAGTCTGGTCGTAACTGGTGGGCATGTTGGACGGGTAAAAATAATCGTCGAAAATAACCCCGTCAATATTATACTTGCTGATAATATCGGCAATAATGTTTTTGATCAGTTGGGTTGTTTCCGGATGACCCGGGTCGAAATAAGTTCTGTTGTTATAATTGATGATTAGATGGGGGTGGGTTTGAGAATAGTCACCAGGCCGTCCGGCAAATTCTCCGGCTGTACTTTCAAAACGATAAGGGTTCAGCCACACATGAAGTTCCATCCCCCTTTTATGGGCCTCCTTAATGGCGAATGCCAAAGGATCATACCCCGGATCAACTCCCCGGTCTGCTGGCGAGGACCCAAGCATATGGGACCAGGGTTCGTAAGCAGAATTGTAAAAGGCATCGGCAAAAGGCCTGACCTGCAAAAACACAGCGTTAATATTGGCTTGTTCCAACTGGTTAAACATAGAAACCATTTTGCTTTGCTGGGTTTGTGCTGTTCCCAAAGGAGGCCAGTCGATGCGCCAGGCAGTTGTAAACCAAGTTCCGCGCATTTCGCGACCAGGCTGCGCCGTGGATAAGAAAATGGAGAAGGAAAAGATGAAAAACAGAGGTAGAAATTTCTTCATAAGTTGTTTTTGGTTAATAAACCGGGAGTGTCCGTTAAGAAACGGACATCTCCCGATTTGGTGCAATTTATCTTTTTACATGGTCAATGCCAATGCCATAGGGAATCAGGCCAGTGACATAAAATTCGGGTTCTTCGCTACCGTCCATTTTATAACGCTTAACGCCTGACAGAGATCCATCGCCGACAATTTCTCCGGCAGTATTCACATCGTCTTGGTGACGGAATGGATAGTAGATATATCCGCCCTCGCTGTCAACGACAATACTTGTGACATAGGTCCTTTCCGCCTCTCCCCCTTGCATGGAAAAGCCTTCAAGGTCATCAATCAATTGAATGTTTGAGCCATCAATCTCGCAGACATACAAGCCAGGATCGTAACCACCGCTGGCGTTGTTGACAGCGAAGTATATTTTCTGGTTTTCATTGTCCACTTCGAAGGTCCTGATCTTAAGGGGGTAAAGGTTGTCGATTTTGGCGATAAACGCTCCAAGGAGGGTAAAGCGGTACAGGCCCTGGCCTGTTCCATGCTTGCTGTACCAGATCTCGTTATTTTCGATACGTACTGTACCATCGGTCCATCCATAAGTACTTGAAACACCAAGAATCTCGGCCATTTCAGCAGCAACAGCCCAGACATAGGGGCTGGGGTATTCACCGTTGGTCTCTGAATAATGAATGCGCCGAACGCCCTGGAAACGATCAAGCCAGTAAACAAAGCCATTTTCATCCACAGTCGAAACGAATGGATCGTCAATATAGGTCTGCTCCAGCAAACTGGGTGATGTTATGGTATAACGGTTTCCACCCTGCAGATTAGTGGTGAAGATGTAACCGTCGGGTGGAGTCCCGGCGGCTGAAAAGCGAATATTATCGCCAGCAACAGAAACGATGATCCGTTCCTGGAAGATGCTTACCGACAGGGGATGCAGACCCACATCGACAGGGAGTTCTTCTTCGGGAGCCACGGCCCCGGTATACAGCATTTTTTTGTAAAGTCGCTGGTCAATAGCGTTGGTTACATAAAGGGTCTTGGCAATCTCGGCCTGTACATTGATGGTCTTGCTGGCGGTCAGGGTTTCCATGCCATCAAACAATTCCAAGGTAACAGTATAATCTCCAGGAGGGTTAAAACTGGTTTGCGGCATGGCTTCCGTTGAGGTTTCCCCGTTGCCGAAGTCCCAGGCATAGGTCACCTGATCCATCAACTGAGGATATTGAAAATACTCAACCCAGAATGTCACTATATCGTCATAGACAATACCGGTGGGTTCATACAGGATATTTGGCTGGGGTTTGACGACAGCGAACTGCTTGGTATGGGTGGTTTCCTCCCCATCAGCAGTAATTTTCAGGGTAGCTGAATATTCCCCTGGCCATGCGTAATAAACACCTTCGGGCTGAATAGCCGTTGAAGTGCTGTCTTCAGTCACCTCTCCGTTCGACACAATGCGTCCACCCGGAAAGGTCCAATGAAAGGCTTCCGCATTCTTTGAGCCATTGATAAACTGCACAGTGGCAGGTGCAAACAGGTTGTCAGCGTCCTGAATGGTGAAATAGGTTGTTACCTCTCCCCATACTTTTTCCTCTTCCTTGTCGCAGGCCACTATAAACAAGGCCAGGGATCCAAGGGCAAGGAAGATTTTTACAAAATTTTTCGGGTTCATATTTGCATTTTTTTTAATTACTTAAGGATCTTAAAATTGCGCGCTGATGTGGCACTCGCATTGGTTTCTGCTACAGTGGCAACCGATTCGATGGTCCCTCTGGTAGTATCTTCCAAACTTGCTTCTGACAGATATTCGATCAGCAACTCCCGGGTCATGTTTTCCTGAACGAAGGTAAATCCCGCTTCGGTCAGGTTGCCAGTATAGAAGCCTTGCTGGTCAAACTCAAAGCAACTTGCCGGGGCAGAAGGGAAAAGCATCAGCACAATGGCGCGGTTCATTTGCAAACTGAGTTCGGCAACAAGAATATCGAAGGTTTCCTGCGACATCTCATCTACCACCTCCGAGTCTTCCAGGTTATAAAGCGTAAAATCACCAGGCACTATAAAGGGATGCTCAATGACATAAGCATTTTCAATGGTTTGGTAAAATGCATTGAGGGAAGTGCCTTCTTCCGGATAACTTTTTATCAGGGTATTCTCAATAAAAATGGTATCCGGTTTGTGTTCTGCTGAAAGTTCCACTGGTTCATCGTTGACAACCATTCCCATCGTTATGGAATAGTTTTTCAATTTATAACCCTGGTAGAAAAAGGATACTTCTTCAATATCGTCATTGATGGACCAGCAAACAGTGCGCAGCACCAGGGTGTCGTTCACTTTGGCATCGGGCATCTGCGCCAGCAAATTAAAAGGGGTCATATTACCCGTAAGCGAGCCCTGATCGGCGATAGGATCATTCTTTTCGCAGGCTATCAAACCCATTCCAAGCACGAAAATTAAAATGATATTTCTTAACGTCTTCATTGTAAAGCGTTTGTTAGTTCGACAATGTTGAATTTACGGCCCACCAAAAAGGAGTAACCACCCAAAGGTCTTCCCTGGCACCGAGACGTTCAATCTCATTGGGATTGTATATGTATTCGGTCTGAGGGTCATAAGGCAAGCGTTGTATCCATGCCCCATTGTAAAGTTCAAGGGCGTTTTCAGGATACTGTAATTGGGGATAGGCTTGGTTTGAGTATTTGTACCGGCGCATATCCACCCATATTTCGGGCTGAAAATACAAGGCAATATACTTTTGCATCATGATGTCGGAAATCTCCAGCTCATTGGCACTCTGGGCAACAGCTGGTGAATTGCGGTAAGCATCATAAGCATCCGGAATGCCTAAGCGGTTAAAGTTCCTTTGAATGCCATCGAGGTAGGCCTGCCAGGCACGGCCTTTATCATTCAGATAAAAGGCGGCTTCTGATTCAATGAAATATAGTTCTTCATCGGTAATAAAGATCAGGGGTGAGTTATCCCGGGTCCAGTAACCATCGTAAAGAACGGCAAAGTCATCCATATCCAGGGCCCCAATGCCTGCACTTGCAGGAATGGACAAATAATTTCCGTTATCCCCCGGCGTGGTCAGTTCGTATAAGCGAGGGTCAATCTCACCCGACAAATTCATAGCATTCATAAAAAAGTCGGTATGAACAGAGTTGGTGAGCATGTTCCTGATGTCGGCAAAGTCCCATTGCGGGTTAGCCCTTGAGGGTCCCCACAAGTTGATCTCCCAGTCGTTGGCGGGTTCGTCAGGGAAGGCATACAATGGTTCACTCCATCCTGCCTTGGCTTGATCAACGGCGTCGAGTACGGCCTGGTAACCACCCTGGAAGTTTGCGGTATGCAGCAGCATACGGGCCCGAATGGCATGGGCAAAAGCCTTCCAGTTTGTCAGGTTGCCTCCATAAATGTGGTCTTCCGTGCTGGTCATGGTCCTGTTTTCTATTGTTGCCTGATTCAGGTCCTCGAGGCCTTCGGCCAGCCATCTTGCCACCTCCATGTAAACGGTGTCCTGGGCATTGTATCTTGGGTTATAGTTTCCTGAAAAAGCATCCAAAACAGGCATGTCACCAAAAAGATCGGTGGCCGTCAGAAAAGAGAACGCCATCATGATCTTTCCAACACCTTCATAGTTGTTCGAACCTTCTTCCTCAGCGAAAAGAATCATTTTATTGGCATTCCCGGCAACATCAAAATAGTGTCTTCGCCAGGCGTTTACCCTCAGTACACCCCGGTAATCCCAGCGGTCTTTCACAGCATGGGTCCCGTATTCGGTGGTAACATACTGGGTGATATAGGCTGTTGTTTCCCCGTGTGCGTAGTGGGCGTATGCCATATTGCCGAGGACAGCAGGGAGCATGTAGTTGGGTGTTGTGGTTTCATCGCTGTCGAGCGAAGTATTTACATCCAGGTAGTCTTCACACCCCCAGAAGATAAAAGCGCTTAAAAAGAGGATTATATATTTCTTCATGGTGGTTAGAATTTAAGGTTTAAACCAAGGGTAACAGCTTTGCGGAGAGGCACCTGGAAATAATCAACCCCCATGGTGCCAGCACCACTGGCTCCTCCACCGGGGCCTGCGTTATTTACTTCGGGGTCACCGCCAGAATAATTGGTCAGCAACCAGAGGTTTTGGAAGTTTACACTTAGATTGGCCTCCTGTATGCGTATACGTGAAAGCAATTTTTGCGGCAAGTAGTATGCAAGGTTTATGTTGCGAAGGCGCACCCAGGCGACCTCCTCCACGAAATTGGTCCCGGCAAGAATGTAATAATTGTTGAAGAAGGTTTGGTTTAGGACAATGGGTTGGGTATTCGCAGCGTACGAGCCATCTGGCATCTCCACAACTCCGTCGAATACAAATTCCTGGTTACGGTATTCTTCCATCATTGCATGATTTCCGCTGGATATCAGGAACTGGCTGGTAGCATTGAGTAACTGTGCACCGTAAGCCCCATCGATCAGAAAAGAAAATTCAAGATTCTTGTAACGAAAATCATTCGTGAAGCCATAATAAAGCTTGGGTTCACGGTTTCCAATATATCTTTTCTGTGAATCGATGAGTGGGTAACCATCTTCATCCACGATCACCTGTCCGGCTTCATTCCGTTTGTAATCGGTGCCAACAATGCCAAACAGCGCTTCACCCAACCAGGAACTGGCGATAGCCTGTGAAGAAACCTGTCCGTAGGTAACAGGGAACTCAACCAGGTCACCGAACAATTTAGTGAGTTTTGAGCGGTTCCCAAAACCATTCAGGGTAAGCTCCCAGTTTAAATCTTCCGTTCTGAGAATTCGCGTGCCTACCAATAGCTCAATTCCCTTGTTTTCAACTGAGCCTGAATTGACGGTTTGCAGAATAGCCCCGGTCACAGGGGTTACCCTGGGTTGAATGATCTGGTCGTTCGATACCCGTTCATAATAGGTGAAGTCAATGGTAAACAAACCATTCAATAATCGGAGGTCGGTACCCAGTTCAAATTCCCTGGTAATCTCAGGTTTTAGGATAGGGTTTCCTGCAAATGCGCCATTTTTCCAGCCACTTCCAATGCCATAAAACTGTTCAAGGGTTTGGGTCAAACGGTGCGGCGGTGCATCCTTACCCACCTGTGCATAGCTGGCTCTGATCTTGGCAAAGGAGAAAATCTTGGCCATCTGTCCGTCAAGCAATTCGCTAAAGATAAAAGCCGCACTGTAAGAAGGATAAAAGAAAGAACGATTGGCAAGGGGCAGCGTGGAAGACCAGTCATTCCTTCCGGTAACCCCCAATACGATGAAGCGGCCGTAATCGATGGTTAGGTCTCCAAAAACGCCAATGATCCTGCGATTGGCTGTCGACTGGCTATTGCGCACTTCCCGTAAGTTGTTGATAGAGTGCAGCGTGGGATTCCGGAAACGTTCTCCTTCTACGAAAGTGTTGCGGCCAAAATCAGATTGCAGGTTGTGTCCTGCAAGAGCAGTCACCCGAAATTTTTCTGTAAAATCATAATCGGCGGTCACAACCAGGGTTGAGGTGATTTTTTCGCTCTCCCGGTTAAATTCGCTGATGGCACCCTCGTAAGCTGCCGATCCTGCAGAACCAGGTTCTCTCACAGCTTTGTAATGCTGTTGAAAATAGTCCCGCCCAGCGGTATAGTTTAAAGTAAGCCAGTCAAGGGGCTGATAAGTCAGATTAAAAGAATTGATGTTACGACTCACATTATCGTCGCGTACCTGGTGATATGCGCTCCACATGGGATTGTCTGGGGCTTCCGCCAGGTTGCCGCTCAAGGGGATCCATACATTGCGTTCACTGCCATCAGGGTTCAGATAATCCACCATGTTATCCCAGCGTGGCCACCGGTACACATTCATGAGCCAGCCACCACTGGCACTGAAGATCCCGGTTTGGTTGTTTGTTTTCATGATGTTGGAAGAGGTCGTCAGAGAGATCTTGGGCGAAACCTTAATGGTTCCCGTAAGCATGGCCGAGTTTCTACCGTAAAAGGTGTTGGGTACCATACCGTCATCCCCCAGACTTGAAACCGCCATGTAATAGGTCATGCTTGAGGTACCCCCACTAACGTTGGCATCGATCTTATTAGCCATACCGGTCTCGAAAAAGTTTCCTAGATTGTCATAGGCATTGTCGCTGCGAAGCAATGGCGGCCCCCAGTGTGAAAAGGTTCGGGGGTTGAACAGGCCTGCAGCACCGGTAGAATAAGTGTTTTGCACGTCGTGAAGGCGACCGACCTGCGAAAGGGTTGTGGAGGTGGATAAGCCTACCGAAACAGCACCCTCCTTGCCCCGCTTGGTGGTGATGATAATGGCTCCATTGGCGGCATCAATCCCGTACAACGCAGCGGCTGCCGCACCTTTAAGGATCGACATTGACTCAATGTCATTGGGGTTAATGTCGGCGGCACGGTTGGTTGTGCCTCTGACCGAGGCATTGGAAATGGGAATCCCGTCAATCACAAATAAGGGCTGGTTGTCGCCGTCCACGGAGGTGGCCCCGCGCAGAATAATCTCGGAAGAAGCCCCCGGAGCACCCCCTGTGGAGGTGATCTGAACCCCGGAAACCCGGCCCTGAAGTGCGTTGACAAGGTTCTCCTGCCGGGACGACATGATGTCATCCGAGTCAACATTCTGCACGTTATAGGTCAGGGTGCGTACCTCGCGTTCGATTCCAAGGGCGGTGACCACTACTTGTTGCAGGGTAGTGGCTGCTGTCGACAGGACTACATTGATAACGTTTCGGTCGCCAACCGGTTCTTCAACGGTTTCCATTCCTACAAAACGGAAAATCAGCACATCAGTGGGCGAGGCGTTGATCTGGTACCTGCCATTGAGATCCGTGGTGGCTCCCACGGTAGTGCCTTTGATCAAAACCGTTACCCCAATGAGCGTTGTGCCATCAGAAGCATCGGTAACTGTACCGGTGATCTGCCTCGCCTGGCCAAGCACATTGAAGGTCATGAAGACCAAAAGGCCCAGTAAAACAAGCGTTTTCTTCATAATTCAAGGATTTGTTGTTTTTTGGTTTGCATGGACTGGGTATAATTTTGAAATTCATCA
Source organism: Bacteroides sp. (assembly GCA_036351255.1). NCBI lineage: Bacteria > Pseudomonadati > Bacteroidota > Bacteroidia > Bacteroidales > Bacteroidaceae > Bacteroides > Bacteroides sp. Next base: position 86,608 of record JAZBOS010000115.1, on the reverse strand, counting down.
AAACAATATTACTGTTTTTTCTTTTTGTTTGCGTCGAGTGCGTCTTTCACCGAGCCATGTTTAAGCAACAGGGCTTTGGCTTCTTCGGTTTCAAGCCCCAGCTCTTCCATTAGCATTCGGGTCCCGCGCTGTACCAACTTCTGATTGGTAAGCTGCATATTCACCATTTTGTTTCCTTTCACCCGTCCCAGTTTGATCATGATGGTCGTGGTGATCATGTTGAGAATCATTTTCTGCGCTGTGCCGGCTTTCAGGCGGGTGCTTCCAGTTACGATTTCGGGGCCAACAATGGCTTCTATCGGATACTCGGCCTCTTTGGCAACCAACGAGTTCGGGTTGCAGGTTATGCATCCGGTGAGTATCCCGTTTTCCCGGGCTTTGTGCAAGCCTCCAATCACATAGGGTGTGGAACCTGAAGCAGCAATGCCAATGACGGTATCCAAGGCGTTAATGTTCCGCTCCTGTAGTTCTTCCCAGGCTTTGTCAGGGTCGTCTTCAGCTGCCTCCACCGCTTTGCGCAGGGCCTTGTCTCCGCCGGCGATTAAGCCGATTACCAATCCCTCGGGTGCGCCAAAAGTCGGCGGAAGCTCCGAGGCATCCAGCACGCCCAGGCGACCACTGGTTCCGGCACCAAGATAAAAAATACGTCCCCCCAGACGCATCCGGTCAATGATTTGAATGATCAGCGCCTCTATCTGTGGCAAAACCTTTTTGACAGCCACATGAACCTTGGCATCCTCCTTGTTTATTGAGGATACCAGTCTCTTCACCGTCATCTTTTCCAGGTTCTCAAACTGGGATGGCGACTCGGTGATGCTTAACTGAAACTTACCACTTTCCTCAATTTCAGCCATAAAAACGATAGGTTACTTGTTCCTTTTAAAATTACGGTGAAATTCAATAAGTCCCTGCATGGGATCCTGAATAATATCACCAAGAGTAAAGCCGCATTCGGTGGCTGCCTCCTTCAGTAAATCGGAAAAATGCCAGGCAATGCTTCCTGTAAAATGAACAGGTAGGTCCCTGGCCCGAGGATACTGTTGAATATTTCGCCGGAAAAACGCAATGAACGAATGCTTTACCAGCAAATAAACGGGTTCTTCCTTGATGTACCTTGACAGGAAGGGAGTGAACGAAGCAAGGTAGCGGTTTGGGAAAGGTTTGCGGTACACTTGTTCCATAATGTCGATGGCCGACTGGCCGAACATTTCCAGGAAGCGAGCCTGCAGGTATTCAGGCATCTGGTTTTTCAGCAGATCTGCTGCCAGCTTTCGTCCCAGGACTGCCCCGCTGCCTTCGTCGCCAAGAATATAACCCAGGGGTGGAACATGCTGCCGGATCCCCTGGCCATCGTAATAACACGAGTTGGAACCTGTGCCCAGGATGGCTGCCACGCCTTCCGAGTGACCACATAGGGAGCGGGCAGCAGCCAGGAGGTCGCTGGCAACATCTATGGCTTCAACATGAAAATATGCACGCAGGGCCCCTTCAAGCACCGCATTCTTTTCAGGATTGGCGCAACCGGCACCATAAAAGAAAATATGCCGAATCCCCTCACGACGAAGCAAAGATGCTTCAGATAGGGTTTTCACGATTTCTTCTTTTGTCTGGTAATAGGGATTAATACCTGCAGTCTGGCAAGATGCGCTGCCTTTTTGGCCCTTGCCCGATAAATGCCAATTGGTTTTGGTTGAACCACTGTCGGCGATTAAAATCATGCCTTTTCTCCCTGAATTCCGGAAGCCGGGCTATGAAAAACGGGTCCCCCTTCCAATCACCCCTTTAAAAATTTTGAAACCCTTAAAAACACCCCCAACCCCGATGAATGCGATTATTAAATATTGCTTTTTTGCAAATGTAAAAAGAAAACTACAAGATTAATAAAAAATTTTAGAAACCAAACCCTGTTTTTGCTTCCTATGAAAAGAGTTAATACTTTTGATCATTAAATCATTTTAGCAATTTACTCATTTATGGTCAAAACCGCAAGTCCTATTTTAGCAATTCATAGCACCATAACCCTGATCCTGCTGCTGTTTTATTCGGAAGCCAATGCACAGGACCGGCAGGCAGGGCTTTCTGCCGGGGCTGTAAAAAGAATGGAGAAGCGTGCTGAACAAAGACTTGAAAACTTTTTAGATTTTTTTTACCCCTGGAAGCATTTGGGATCCATAGGCATCGATAGCCTCCAGGTAGATCCACGGGAGGGAGCCCTTAAGTTATTTTTTAATGCGAATCTGACCCACTTGCCCATTCGCTACCCCTTTTTGTTGCAATTGGAGTCAGAGGTCATGAACCACCTGGGGCGCAGATTCCGAAAGTATGACCTTCAGATGTTTAGCCGTGGTAAGCCGCTGTTTGAATTTATCCCCAATGCCCTGCGCGAACCTTATTTTGAAAAGGATCCTGCGAGGATCCGGCAGCAACACCCAAAGGCACCGCTGGTCAGCCGTTTATCCCCCGGGGATTTCAATGCTGGCCTTAAGGGTAATCACGTGGCTCTTTGGCCAAGCCATGGATATTATTTTGATATGACCAGAAACCGCTGGCAATGGCAACGCGCCAGACTTTTTGGCACGGTCGAGGATCTCCTTCCCATGGGCTGGGTTCAACAATATATAGCTCCAATGCTCGAGAATGCAGGGGCGGTAGTCCTGCTGCCCCGCGAACGCGACCTGCAGACTAACGAGGTCATCGTTGACTTTGATGGCTCAATCCTTGACTCAGAGCTGATCCTCACGAATTCTGAGGGGTTTGACTGGAAAGTTGTACCCCTGGGATTTGCTTCAAAGGATACGCTGTTTGATGGGGAAAACCCGTTTACTCTGGGCTCGCATCTGTCCATAGCTCCTGGTGCCGGAAAGGAGGCACGGCTTCTTTACATCCCTGATTTCCCCGAAAATGGCTTTTATGGCGTTTATTTCTCCTGGCATCAGGATTCCCTGAATACCACAGCAGCCGAAGGGGTCCTGCATTATTCCGGCGGTAGCGTTTCCTTCCTGCTGAATCAGACCATGGGTGGAGGCACCTGGATCTATCTCGGCAACTATTTCTTTAAAAAAGGCAAGAATGCTGAACAAGGCAGTTTTCAGATCTTTGGGGATGAAAACCTGCAGGTGACCGCCGATGCCCTCCGGTTTGGCGGGGGAATGGGAAACGTGGCCCGGAGGGCAATTGCAGATGCACCTGAGCGGGGGAGATCTGTCGAAGATAGAGGAACCTCCACCCTTTCAGCAGAGCAACTGCATGAACCTGATTTTTTGTGGAAAACCAGCAAGCGACCCCGCTACCAAGAGGGCGCCCGTTACTATTTGCAATATGCAGGGATGCCCGATAGCCTGGTATTCAGTATGAATGCCGGTCAAAATGATTACAACGACGATTATATGTCGCGGGGCGAATGGGTTAACTACCTTACGGGAAGGTATCCTGAAGGGGAAAGTGACCCAGGTCCCATTGGATTAAATATTCCCGTTGACTTGTCATTGGCATTGCATACCGACGCCGGCATTACTCCGGGCGACTCGGTGATCGGCACCCTGGCCATTTACAGCAGCGAGCGCGATGAAGGCCTCTTTAGCGATGGGGTGTCACGGATGGGCAGTCGCGATCTGGCCGATCTCGTTCAGGATCAGGTGGTGTATGATATGCGTGCTCTTTTTAAGGATAGCTGGACCCGCCGCGCGCTTTGGGACCGGCAATACAGCGAAGCCTGGCGCCCCCAGGTTCCGGCCTTATTGCTCGAACTGTTGTCACACCAAAACCTGGCCGACATGCGTTATGGCTTGGACCCCTGTTTCCAGTTTCATGTGAGCCGGGCCATGTACAAGGGCATCCTGCGCTTTGTGGCCGCTAACGAAGGGCGTGAACCTGTTGTTCAGCCCTTGCCCGTGCAGGGAATGATGCTGGAACGCCTCGGGGATAAAAGGATCAGCTTGCGCTGGCAGCCTGCCGTCGACCCACTTGAGCCTTCTGCGACGCCTAACAGCTTCATAGTTTATAGCAGGGCAGAAGGAAAAGGCTTCGATACCGGGACATTGGTTTCCGAAGCTGTTTTTGAAATGGAACTTCCCCATTGGGATACCCTGTATTCATTTTTTGTAACTGCCGTCAATGATGGGGGAGAAAGCTTCCCTTCGGAAGTTCTGTCAGTGGCCTTGGTGAAAGATCAACCAAAAACCGTGCTGGTAGTCAATGGCTTCGATCGCATCAGCGCACCTGCAATTTTTGATAATCCATCAATGGCAGGGCTTTCCTGGTGGGAGGATCAGGGGGTTCCATTCCATTACAATGCTTCTTATACGGGTCATCAGTTCGATTTTGATCGTGATTCACCCTGGCTTCACGATGACAGTCCGGGTTGGGGCGCCAGCCATGCCGACATGGAAGGCTTGGTCTTAAAGGGAAATTCATTTGACTTTCCTGCCATTCACGGAACAGCCATCCGCAATGCTGGTTATTCGTTTGTGTCAGTTTCCCGAAAAGCCATGGAAGAAAACCTTGTCAATTCAGCGGATTATTGGGCGGCAGATCTTATTTTTGGGGAGCAGCTGGGGGTGCCGTCCCTCGACGAGCATTCAGGGATTGAATTCAGGATTTTTACGCCCGGCCTGATGCGCTGGCTCAGTGGTTTTACAGCCAAAGGCGGCCACATCGCAGCTTCCGGCGCACATCTGGGAACCGATGCCGTCACCCACAAGGACAGCCTGGCCATCCACTTTGCAAGTGAGATCCTGGGATTCTCCTGGCGAACCAGCCATGCTGCCAATGCCCCGGAAATCGTTGTTACGGATGAATATCTTAAAAAATTTCCATACAGCCTTGAATTTAATGCGGGACAAAATCCTGAAACGTATATTGTGGAAAGCCCCGATGCCATTGAAGCCATCAGACCTGAGGCAAAAACCCTGTATCGTTATGGTACCAACCAAACCAGCGCTGCCGTGATCCTTCATCTGGATTACAAGGCGGTAATGATGGGTTTTCCTTTTGAAAGCATCCCCGGGGCGCATCAGAGGGATGCCCTGATGAAAAGTATTCTTGATTATTTTGAAAATAAACAATAGACCATGGAAAAGAAAATAACTTGTTTTGTGCCTGCAGGTGATTTAGCCGACCTGAAAAGAACCCTTGAAGAACTTATGTCGCAACCCTTGGTTGAGACAGTAATGGTGCTTGGCGCTGAACCCTCGGAAGACCTTCCCGCTGGGGCTATCTTTGTAGAAGTGCCTTCCCTGCAATCAACCCGCGGCATCAAAGCAATAGCCGGCCTGAGCCAGACCCCCTTTACCCTGGTATACACCAAAACCCTTCCCTTGCGTCTGGGGGCTTTTGCCCTCGAGCGGATGCTGCAGGTGGCCACTGATACGAGGGCCGGAATGATTTTTTCCGACCATTACCAGGTGAAAGAAGGAAAATTGTCGCCCCTGCCCGTGATAGATTATCAACAAGGCAGCCTGCGCGACGACTTTAACTTTGGCTCGCTCTTGCTATTCAACACGGAAGCCTTAAGGGAAGCCGTTTCCGGAATGAAAAACAACTTTGCGTTTGCCGGGCTTTACGATTTGAGGCTCCGGCTTTCTCAAAAACACCTGCTTTTCCGCATCCCAGAATTTCTTTACACCGAAGCGGAGACAGACACCCGCCGCTCAGGCGAGAAAATGTTTGATTATGTGGATCCCCGAAACCGCGAGGTGCAGATCGAAATGGAAAAAGCCTGCACCAGTCACCTCAAGGCCATAGGCGGATACCTGAAGCCTGTTTTCAAGCCCGTCAGCTTTAATGAAGCGTCATTCCCGGTGGAAGCCTCTGTGATCATCCCCGTAAGGAACAGGGTGAAAACCATTGAAGATGCCGTCCGCTCGGTGTTCATTCAAAAAACGAGCTTCCCTTTTAACCTGATTGTAATCGATAACCATTCCACGGATGGGACCACCGAGTTACTGAAAAAACTTGCTGCAGAAGATGATCGCCTGATTCACTTGATCCCTGAAAGAATTGATTTGGGCATTGGCGGCTGCTGGAACGAAGGGGCCTTCCATTCCCAATGCGGTAAATTCGCCATCCAGCTCGACAGCGACGACCTTTATTTGAATGACAGCGTGGTGAAAAGGATCGTGGATGCCTTTTATGAACAAAACTGTGCCATGGTGGTGGGCAGCTACCAGATGGTAAATTTCGACCTGCAGGAAATCCCGCCGGGAATTATTGACCACCGCGAATGGACGCCTGACAACGGCCGCAACAATGCCCTGCGCATCAATGGCCTGGGTGCCCCGCGCGCCTTTTACACCCCCCTGCTGCGGCAGATCAGGGTGCCCAATGTCAGTTATGGCGAAGACTATGCCCTGGGGCTGGCCATCTCGCGCCATTACCAGATCGGGCGCATTTATGAGCCGCTGTATTTCTGCCGCCGCTGGGACGATAATACCGATGCCTCGCTCGATATCGTGAAAATGAACACACACAATACCTATAAGGACCGGATTCGCACCATTGAACTCCGGGCACGAATGGCCTTGAAATCAAAATAAAGCCTGAACGATGGAAATGCTGGTGAATGACGAAAGGGATTTGAACCTGAAAAGCCTGGTGGAGGCACTTTTTGAGGATCAGTTGCAAAACTGGGACCTGGCAAGGGCCAATTACCTGGGCATGCAAAAAGCGGTGACAAAACACCTGCCATTCTCTGGTCTGGCAGAGTTGAGGGTGCAGTTTAACCCCGAACGTATCTATTCCACTTCCGCCAAAGTAGATGCCAAATCCATCAGTGAACGGCCGTGTTTCCTTTGCCCGGCCTTTTTGCCTCCACAGCAAAAGGCCGTTCCCTTCAACCACGATTACCTGGTGCTGGTGAACCCCTTCCCCATATTCCCCAGGCACCTGACGATCCCTTACAAGGACCATATCCCCCAGCAACTCGGGGGCAGGTTTGGCGATATGCTCGACCTGGCACGTGCGCTCGACAATTTTGTGGTGTTTTACAATGGTCCGCGTTGTGGCGCTTCAGCCCCCGATCATTTCCACTTTCAGGCTGGAAGCAAAGGCTTTATGCCTGTCGAAGCCGATTTTGAGAAACCCCTGAAGGTGTTGCTTAGCGAAGAAGATGGTTCAAAAATCTATACCTTCGAAAACTACCTGAGGCATGTCCTGGTGTTTACCAGCAATGATTCCCTGTGGCTGGAAGCGGAAACAGCGAGGGCCATCCGGGTGCTGTCCGGTTTCGACCCCGGCCATCCTGAGCCCATGATGAATGTGTTGGCCAGCTGGAACGACGACCACTGGCGGATATTCCTGTTCCCGCGCAAGACGCATCGTCCCTGGCAGTTCTTTGCCGAAGGGCCCGGGCAGATCTTGCTGAGCCCTGCTGCCGTCGACATGGGGGGCGTGCTGATCATTCCCCGTCAGGAAGACTTCGACAAACTGGATCTTGAAAATAGCCTGGATATTTTGTCTCAAGTGACCCTTGGGCCTGAGCAGTGGAAAGAACTCAGGAATGCCTTTTGAAAAACCCTGCACCATGGATACTGAAAAACTGAAAATTGAAACCGGGTGGCCACAGGATTACGAGATGGTCTCGGCCTGCCTTAGTGAATGGTGGGACTTCGACACCATCCATTCGGCCTTGCTGCACGAAAAGCTTGAAGGCGATCCAACGGCAGACCCTGAGCTTTGCTTTTCCGCCTTTTATGAAGGCCAGATGCTTGGATTGCTCTTTGCCGTCAGGCGCGACATCCGTGAACAGGCCTTTGGCTATGTGAAGCTTATGGGGGTGCACCCCGACTGGCGAAGAAAAGGCATTGGGACAGCCCTTTATCAAAGGGCTGAAAAAGAACTGGCGGCGAAAGGTGCCGCCATCATTCGTTTTTACGACGTGCCCCTTAACTATTTCATGCCGGGCATTGATCCCCGCTATACCCCGGCCCTTTGTTTTGCCTGGAAAATGGGCTTTCAGCATTTTGGTGAAGCCGTGAATATGATTGCTGACCTGGAGCCCCTTGACCTTGATACCCGAAAGGAAGAGGAACATCTGAAAACTTTGGGCATTACCGTCCGCAGGGCTGCTCCGGCCGACAAGGCTCCGTTGTTTGAGCTGTTATCTGCCGAGTGGAAGCTCTGGAATCATGAGGTAGAAATGGCTTTCCGCGATGACCCGCCATCGGTTCACGTGGCCTTTGCCGGAGAGAAGCTTCGCGCTTTCTCCGTCCACAATGGCAACAACAAGGGCACGGGATGGTTCGGGCCTATGGGCACTCATCCTGACCTGCAGGGTAAAGGCATGGGAAGCATCCTGCTGAAACGCTGCCTGGAAGATATGCGCCGCCAGGGCCATGCACGGGCCATCATCCCATGGGTGGCGCCCATCGCCTTTTACGCACATTATGTAAATGCCCGTATCGACCGGGTGTTCTGGAGAATGGAAAAAGTACTGAAAAACCAGACCAATCAATGGACCCTGTAATAAAAGTCGGCATCCTGTTTGCCCCCGAAGTGAAATTTCAACTTAACGGGAAGTTCAGCCTGGTTTCTTCCGGCAAAATTTGCCAGGGGAAAGCTTCTGTAAAACTTCAGGACGATGAACCCCTGCTGTTTGTGGAAGGTGAAAAAGTGGAAGCCACCTGGCCGGTAAGCTTTGAACCGCTCGAGCCTGAAATTGCCAGCTTCGATCTCCTCGACGTGACCATCGGCATCAACTTCCATTGGGAACGCAAGCAGGATCAGCGCTTTCGCGGAAGTCTGGAGATCATCCGGGAACCCGGCCACCTGACCGCCATCAACAGCGTTGGCCTTGAAGACTACCTGACCAGCGTAATTTCTTCGGAGATGAGCGCCACTTCTTCGCCCGAACTCCTGAATGCCCATGCTGTGGTTTCCCGAAGCTGGCTGCTGGCCCAGATGGAGAAAAGCAAAAATGTCAAAGCTGAAAAGACATATCTTTCCTCGCAGGATGGGCCCCGTGAGCGCATTCGATGGTACGACCGCGAAGACCACCAGCACTTCGATGTATGTGCCGATGACCATTGCCAGCGCTATCAGGGAATCACCAACGTCACCAGCAAGGCCGTTGAAGAAGCCATCGCACTAACCAGGGGACAGGTGCTGACCTTTAGAGACCAAATCTGCGATGCCCGTTATTCCAAATGCTGTGGAGGCATCAGTGAACGTTTTGAGAATGTATGGGAGCCCGTTGCGCATCCTTACCTGGACCGTGTGGTCGACAATCCTGAACCCCCGGCAGGCTTTGATATGGACCTGACCCGTGAAGCCGCTGCCCGCGAATGGATCCTGGGTAAGCCTCCGGCTTTTTGCAATACCCATGACCAGCAAATCCTTTCACAGGTGCTGAAGGACTATGATCAGGAGACCTTTGATTTCTACCGTTGGCAAACCTCCCTTAGCCAGGAACACCTGCAGAAGTTGCTCCGCAGTCGCGTGAATGTGGAAGTGGGTGAAATCCTTGACTTGATTCCTGTCGAACGCGGCGTTTCCGGAAGAATCATCAGGCTTGAGATCCGGGGTACCAAAGGAACCCTCGTCATCGGCAAAGAACTGGAGATCCGGAAAGCCCTTTCCTCTTCTCATCTTTACAGTTCTGGGTTTGTGGTGGAGAAAGGAGAAAATATCAATGGCATTCCTCAGGCATTTACCCTGAAAGGGGCCGGCTGGGGCCACGGGGTGGGATTTTGCCAGATCGGCGCCGCTGTGATGGGCGCCAGGGGCTATGATTACCAAACTATCCTGGCCCATTATTTTAAGGGTGCTGAACTCAAAAAACTATATTAGCTTTATCCAATCAAAAAAAGCGCTTAAGCCAATGGCAAACGATAAGGTAAAGAAACGCTCGCCCTGGGCATGGATCCCCACCCTCTATTTTGCGGAAGGGATACCCTATGTGGTCGTCATGACGGTATCGGTGATCATGTACAAACGACTCGGTATTTCCAATACGGATATTGCGCTCTATACCAGCTGGCTTTATCTTCCCTGGGTCATTAAACCACTCTGGAGCCCCATTGTCGATTTATTCAAAACCAAACGCTGGTGGATAGTCATTATGCAGCTGATGATAGGGGCCGGACTGGCGGGGGTGGCCTTTACCATCCCCCTGCCTGGGTTTTTCCAATATACCCTTGCCTTCTTCTGGCTCCTGGCTTTTAGTTCGGCCACCCACGACATTGCTGCCGACGGTTTTTATATGCTGGGCCTCGACGAACACGAACAGGCTTATTTCGTGGGGATAAGGAGCACCTTTTACCGGGTGGCCATGATAACGGGTCAGGGCCTCCTGATCATCCTCGCAGGCTTTTTTGAAGTATTTACCGGGCAGGAACCGGTGGAATTCAGGGTGGAGGCTACCCCGGCAGCCGCAGAAATGGTTGAATATACCCCGGCTGAAAGAGCATCTGAGGCTGATGAACTTACCTTCCGGATAACCACTGAAATGCTGGAGCTCAACACGGGGAATATCCCCAGTGACCAGGCCGACTCCATCAGGCAATGGGTTGCCAGCCAGAATCTCGCCAATGGATTTGTGTTTCCCGAAGAGGCAGCCGAAGCCGGGGAACCCTCCTGGTTTGCCCGCAGCATATCCGAACCCTTTGCCCATTGGCTGCGCACCCACTTCAGGCATGATCACGTTCAGGACCTCAGCCCTCAGGATTTGCAGGGAAACATTGGCCTGGTGGGCATTACCCTTTCAGCCCCTCCCGAAGAGGGCAAGGAAATCGTGCTGAATTCCAGGTTCAGAAGGGGAGATGCCAGCATCCGCATGATCCAGGGTGAACGTCTGGCGTTCAACCCTGACAACTGGAACCAGACCGCATGGATCGCCGTTCAGCTTGACCCCAAACTGGACCGCCCTGCCCAGGCATTCTTCGAAGGCCGTTCAGGTAACATCCCCCTGGCCTGGTCCATCACCTTCTTCATCCTGGCTGGATTTTTCCTCGCAGTCTTTGTTTATCACCGCATTATTCTCCCACGGCCGGCTTCCGACAAAGCGGTGGTGCAGGAGACCGGCGAAAACGCTTTCACTGAGTTTTTCAGGACTTTTGGGTCCTTCTTCCGAAAAGGAAACCTGGGCCCAGCCCTGGCTTTCTTACTGCTGTTCCGTCTGGGAGAAGCACAGCTGGTGAAGCTCGCATCGCCCTTCCTGCTCGATGACCGACAGGTAGGCGGACTGGGCCTTACTACCGGCGATGTGGGTCTTATTTATGGCACCATCGGCATCCTGGCACTGACCCTGGGCGGCATCCTCGGGGGCGTGCTGGCTTCCAGGAAAGGCCTGAAGTACTGGATATGGCCCATGGCCCTGTCCATTAACCTGCCAAACCTGATGTACGTCTACCTTTCCTACGCAACACCCACCCAGTTCTGGCTCATCGCCGGCTCGGTGGCCATTGAACAGTTCGGCTATGGATTTGGTTTTACGGCTTATATGCTGTTCATGATCTATTTTGCCGAAGGGAAGCACAAAACCGCTCATTTCGCCATCAGCACAGGCTTCATGGCCCTGGGGATGATGCTCCCGGGCATGATCTCGGGCTGGCTGCAGGAGATCATCGGCTATCAGAACTTCTTTATCTGGGTCATGCTTTGTACCCTCCCGGGATTCCTGGTCATCCGCTTCCTGAAAATTAACCCTTCTTTTGGGATCAAGAAAACAACAGAAAAAACCGGGGAAAAGGACTGATTTCCAAACGGGTCAATAGAATTTGAGGTTTCCACGGGTGCCTGATTGGCTTTCCTGTCAACCGTATGATTATCAGCTTTTTTTGCCAGAATACCCTATCCCGGACCTGCCATAGACCTACCTTGGTCGTGTGCAGACGAAGCCAATCAGAACCCCACACGAGTTTCACACGAGGATGGTACGACCATGGTGTATTTTTCGCCTGTTTTTTAAGATAAAAGAGGCGTTTTTTTACATAAAAAACAAAATGTACCTTAACCTCTGGTTTTCAATACAGAAAATAGGGTTCTGCTTTTTCCCGAAAGGCCGGGATGTCCCGGGTCCAAATGGGTAAGATGTCTTCAACCAGGAAACGTTTTTCAAAGGCCATGCGTACTTTGTCGGTGCCGGTGACCTTGTCAAACATGGGCAAGCGGCTTTCCTGGCACATCTGGAATACATTCCTTTCGGGATAGAGCTTGTGGAGTTCCTGCAGGACGTAAAACTGGATAAGGGAAAGCGGTGCCTGGTGCAAATCGGTCAGGTGGACCTGCACCCCGTGAAGCATCTTGTCCTTCATATCGGTGTAGTAGGCGCGGTAATGGATGGGCCGGAAAATTACGCCGGGAATGGACAGCCCGTTTAACCGTCTGGTCAACTCTTCGGCATCGCTGATCCAGTCGATGGCAAAGGTCTGGAAGGGAAGGGTATAGCCCACCCCGATGTTTACTACATAGAGTTCTCCCAGGATTCCGGATACAGGGTAAAAATAGGCTGAATGGGCGTGAGGGATGTGGGGGGAGGAGGGCACCCAGTGCAAGCCGGTTTCTTCGAAGGTCAGCGAGCGGTCCCAGCCTTCCATTTCGATCACTGTAAGCTTGCATTTCGCCCCATTGGCCAAAAGGCCTTCGCCGTTAAGGAACAGAGCCAACTCAGCCACCGTAAGTCCGTGCACATAGGGGATGGGAAACTGGCTGACAAAAGAGATAAATTCGGGTTCAACCAGAGGACCTTCCATCTTCAGTCCGCCCAGGGGGTTGGGACGGTCGAGCACCATCAGTTCGATGCCATTTTCGGCGGCAGCCTCCATGGCAAGTCCCAGGGTGCTGATGAAGGTGTAGGATCGCGAGCCGATGTCCTGGATGTCGTAAACCAACACATCAATCCCTTCAAGCATTTCGGACGTTGGCTTGCGGGTCTGACCATACAGGCTGAACATGGGTATGCCGGTGGCCGGGTCGGGCTTGTTGTCGATCAGTTCGCCGGCAGGATATTCGCCCCGCACGCCATGTTCCGGGCCGTAAAGGGCCACCAGGCTTACTTCAGGTGCATCGTTCAGGATGTCGATGGTGGATCGGAGTTGGCTGTCAACGCCCGTGGGGTTGGTGATCAGTCCCACACGTTTTCCCCGCAAGGGTTCAAAGCCCTGGTCACGCAAGACCTCTATGCCAGTTTTTACCTGCCCAAAAGCCGGCAGGAGAAAAAAAACGATCATCAGCGAAAGGATGGATTTCTTCATTGCAGCATTTATTTTATGTGCTAACTTTGGCTCAAACCAGGCCTTAATCATTTGACAAATCTAATAAATATTTCAGGCTCTGGAAGGGGGATTGCAAAGAGTGTTTTTATTTAAAAAAACCTCAGATGAAAAAATCAATTGATTCCTGCTTATGGAAAAACAGGTGAAAGCGCTGGCCGGGCGTTTGCGGCGTGAGCTGGGCAGTTCGAAAGTCTTCACCAAACCGGTTGACCTTTTGAGCAAGGGTACGGATGCAAGTTTTTACAGGCTTATCCCACAACTGGCCGTGCGTGTGGAATCGGAACAGGAAGCCATTGCGGTGATCAAAGCCTGTTTTGAAGTGGGTATTCCGCTGACCTTTAAGGCGGGCGGCACCAGTCTGAGCGGGCAAACCATCACCGATTCGGTGCTGATGGAGATCGGGGACCGCTATTCCGGCAGCCATATTTCGGAGGATGGCCGTTTTGCCACCTTTGCTTGTGGACTGGTCGGGGGGCTGGCCAACGGCCGCCTGGCGCCCTATGGTCGAAAACTGGGCCCCAGCCCGGCTTCCATCCACTCCGCCCGTATTGGCGGCATCGTGTCGAACAATGCCAGCGGATCGAGCTATGGCATCAGATACAACAGTTACAATACCATTCGTGGCATGCGCCTGGTGATGGCCGACGGGACTCTGCTGGATACCCGCCTGGAAGAAAGCCGCGAGGCCTTTCGGCAGTCGCAAGCGTCCATGCTGGATGGCCTGCGGCAATTGTCGGAAAGGGTGAAGGCCAATGCGAAGATGATTGAAAAGATCAGGCATAAATACCAGTTGAAGAACACCTGCGGATATGGGGTCAACGCCCTTGTCGATTTTGAAGATCCTGTTGACATCCTTGAACATCTGATGATCGGGGCTGAAGGCACCCTGGGATTTATCTCTGAGGTGAGCTTTGAAACGGTTCCTGATCTTCCGCTAAAGGCTGCTTCCCTGATTTTCTTTCCCAACATCCGGAATGCCTGCCAGGCCATCATGCCTTTGCGCCAGTTGCAGGTGAGTGCGGCTGAACTGATGGATTACAATGCCCTGCAATCAGTGGCCGATAAACCAGGGATGCCTGACGTATTGAAAACACTGAACCCTTCGGCTGTGGCCCTTCTGATCGACACCTCTGCCTCCGACCTGCAAAGCCTGCAAAAGCAGATGAATGAAATTGTGGAAGGATTGAAGGATATCCCAACGCTATACCCCATTTCATTTACGGATGATTCGTCGGTTTATGCCTCGCTGTGGCGGGTGCGTGAAGGTTTATTTACCTCGGCAGCTTCAGCCCGGCTAGCCGGCACCGCCTGCATCATCGAAGACCTGGCTTTCAGAGCGCCTGTGCTGGCCGATGCCCTTACTGAACTCAAACTTTTGCTGGAAGATTTCGATTACCCGGGGTATGTCATCTGGGGCCACCTGCTCGATGGCAATATCCATTTTGTGATCATGCCCGATTTCTCAAAGGCGGAGGAAAAAGAACGCTACGAGCGTTTTATGGAAGCCCTGGCGGTGCTTACCCTGAAATATGACGGGAGCCTGAAGGCCGAGCACGGCACGGGCCGCAACATGGCACCATTTGTGGCCAGGGAATGGGGGGAGGACATCTATGGGGTGATGAAAACGATCAAGCAGATCGTTGATCCTGCAGGGATTCTGAACCCCGGTGTGCTGATCAACAAAGACCCGGGCATTCATCTGTCGAATATTAAATCCATGCCTGCCGCTCATAAACTGATCGATCAGTGCATTGAATGCGGTTTTTGTGAGCCTGCCTGTCCATCCAAGGACCTGACCCTGACTCCCAGGCAACGAATCGTGGTATACCGCCGTTTGCATGAGCTTGCCAGTACGGGGGATTTTTCTGAGGAGTACAGGCACCTGAAAAAAGCCTTTGCCTATGCAGGTGATGCCACCTGTGCCACAGATGGCCTGTGTGAGATCAACTGCCCGGTCGACATCAACACCGGAACCCTGATCAAGGAGCTGCGGTTTAAGCATAACGGGGCCTTCAGCCGGGGCGCGGCCTGGGCCATCGGCTCGAGCATAGGCTTTGTGACCGCTTTTTTAAGGCTGTTTCTTAACACAGCATTTTATAAACAAAAGTTGTTCGGGCAAGGGCTGTTGGTTTCCACCACGGGCTTTTTGCATAAGATATTGGGTACGCCGGTATGGAATGAACAGACGCCAAAGGGGGCTCCGCGCATTCAAAAACCCAAAGTCCGGAAGGGGCCAAAAAAGGTCGTTTATTTTCCGACCTGCATCAACCGGACCTTTGGGGTTTCTGCCGGTACGGAAGAAAAAGAGGCCCTTGTCAATAAAACCATTTCCCTGCTGGAGAAGGCCGGCCTGGAAGTGATCCTTCCAGGTGGCTATAATCACCTTTGCTGCGGAATGGCATTCTCCAGCAAAGGTTTCCGTAAGGAAGCCAAACGAAGGGAAGAAGAACTAGAGGCTGCGCTGCTAAAAGCCACGGAGAACGGGAAATACCCTGTGCTTTGTGAAATGAGCCCCTGTCTGCTGCATATGAAGGAAACCCTTTCGAAGGATTTGCAGCTATTTGAACCTGTGGCCTTTTCGCTGAACTACCTTGTCCCCAGGCTGAGGTTTCATCCAAAAGATGCACGCATCACCGTGCATGCTACTTGCAGCACCACGAAAATGGGATTGGACAAAGACCTTGTAAAGCTTGCAAAGATGTGCGCCAGGGAGGTGGTGGTGCCCGACCAGGTGGGTTGTTGCGGCTGGGCCGGCGACCGGGGCTTTACCCATCCCGAATTAAACCAGGCTGCTTTAAGGCATCTGAAAGATCAGCTGCCAGAGGATGTCAGGCAGGGATACAGCACAAGCAGAACCTGTGAGATCGGTTTGTCGTCACAGGCAGGGATTCCCTATCATTCCATCTTTTACCTGATTGATGAAGTGACAGAAACCCTGGACTTATGATTTGTCCGGGATTTTGAAAACCAAAAGGCCGGCCGTTTTTCTTATTCTTTTATTAAGCGGAAGGCTTTGGCTCCCTTTGGGTTGCTGACCCTAAGCAAATAAATGCCTGAAGGGTAGCTTTGCAGGTTGATTTCAAGTTCCAAGCCACCGTTGGCTTTAAAGCTTTTTATCCTCGCACCTTCTATTGAAAAGACTTCCAGCAAAAGGGGTGCAGGCGAATGACCACTTACGAAAAACTTTCCCCTGCCAGGATTTGGGAAAATCTTAAGCGCTGATAATCCAGGCTCATCCGTGCTGGTATCATCCTGTAAAACGGTAATCGTGGCATGAACTTCCAGTGGGGTTTCCGGATCACTTTGCACCACTCCGGCTGGCAATGCAAAGGTTCCGGAAGCGGCATAATCTCCAGCCGTATTTCCGTCATAACTTTCAACCGACCAGCTCAGGAAAACGGTATGGGTATCTTCGTTGCTGTCAACGATGGTGGTTGTTTCTGCCAGGGCGGCAACGGCTTCTTGTTCTGACGTGCCAAAGGGCACTTCGATGTCATCCACCGGAAGGATGGAAAGGATGCTTGGGTCGGGAATTTCAAATCCCTCATCATAGGAAAGCAGCCTGACCGCATCGGCCACGACATATTGGTTGGTGGTTGCCCCGGCCGTCACCCGGATATTTTCACCCGCAGAGCCGTTGAAAGTGTAAGTACCAATATATTGCCAGGAAGAGCCGTTGACCGATTGGTTGACATAAACTGTGTCAGCGCCATTGGCGTGATTGACAATAAAAGGGGTGTCGGTAGCCCGGTTAAAAGATGCCACCCACCAACCATAGACTTCATAACTTGCCTCGACGCTTAGATCAGGGTTGAACTGGCAGTAGTTGTCGTGGCTGCCAATGCCATGCAGCAGGGAGGGGGTATCGCCCCAATAGCCTGCGTTGGCAGTCGGGAACCACGATCCGGTGAATTCGGTATTTGCATCGCCGGTATCCATCACCTTTTCGAAGGTTGGGGTCTGTGGCAGGCCCAGGCTATCGGTATGTACCACAGCCAGGATGGTAGGAACGGGCCGGTTCTGGTAATATAGTGTTTCATTTCCCAGGGCCATAGCTGTGGAGCCTCCTCCATCGAGGTTCATGGCCCCATGGCAACCCAGGCTTTCCATCAGGGCAGGCAGGTCTTCAATCTTGAAGGAATTGGTCACCAGCATGATGACCTTGTTGTCAGCGGTGTAACCCACAGCGGTGCGGGGTCGGTAGGTGTTCAGATCCACGCCCGAGCCCCAGAACACTTCTTCATCCCAGGTAAATTCGACCGCTCCATCCTTCATCAGCATAGGCCCTCCGCCAATACCCACCAGCAAATCCTCATAGGGCTGCCCTTGCGACTGGGCTGGGGGTGACAGGGGATTTGGATGGTTTGTGGTATAGGGAAGAGGTTCCTCGAAAGTATAGATGTCCTCCACCTGTGGGCCAAAGTGATAGATCCATTCGGTGGAAAGAGAGCGGTCAGCATTTATGCCAAAAAAGCTCCTGACCACGGGGTATGACTGGCTGTTGCGGGTAACGGCGGCCACATTCTGTGCTTTTACCTCATCGGGATAAACGATGGCCGAGAGGGAGGTGGTACCGCTGAAAAACCCCCCGTTGATGGCCCCATAGGCGCCGACATCGGAACAAAACTGGCCAATGGGCTTGCTGTTGGTGCTGATGTATGGTCGAATGGCTATGTCCGGGACGTTCAGATCCACCTCATAATAATAAGCAAAAAAGGTACTATTGCCCACTAGGGTTCCGTGAAATAGTTTCAGGCCTTCTGGTAATTCATGTTCGGAAGAAACATCAACCCAGTCAATTTGCTGGGCGGGTGCCAGAAAAGGGAAGGTAACAATGAGGATTACCAGGAAATATTTTTTCATCACGCAGGCTTTCATGCTTATTTAGTGCTTTTTGGAAAAAAGGGCCCCCTTGCGGAGGCCCTTTTCTTCAAGATTAATGATCAGAATTATCGCTGGATCTGAACCCTGTGGGTGGTTAATCCCTTAGCGGTCAGAATCTGGATAAAGTAGATACCATTACGGAAAGAACCAAGGTTGATCTGATGGCTTTCGCCGACCACATCAGCAGCATAAACCACTTGTCCAAGCATATCAATCATGCGGAGTTCGCGGATCATATCGCCTGAAACAATGTTCAGGGTGGTGCGGGCAGGATTGGGGAAAAGCACGATTTCTGAGCCTTCCACTTCAATGACAGAGGTGGGGTCGGTCAGAGAACCGAACCAGTCGTTGACCTCCATATCGCCTTCAACGATAAGGCTGCGGTTATCGCCGCCATCCCATTCGCCGCCATCCCAACCTGCGTTGAGGAAGTATTTGTATTCGTAGGATCCGGCTTCCAGTTCAAAGGTTTTGGTCCAAATCATGGAGTCGTCCACGCGGCTCATTGTCTGGTTGTCAGGATCGGTGCCAGGCTCGGCCCACCCCAACAGACTGCCTGTAATGTAAACCACATCACTGGCCGGATCAAACGCCTCAGCATAGGTCATATCCACGTTAAAGGTAACGGTGAAAATTTCTACCACGGGTTCAACCACTGCAATGGAAGGTGTGAACAGCCAGTTGTCGGGGGTAAGGGGAACTTCGCCCACTGAATCCCAGGACTCGCTTCTCATGGCCCCTTGGGTAACCTCACCCGAAGTCCTGACCCCATAGTACCAGTTGAAGTTGTCGGCGTCATTATCGACCTTGGTCCAACCTTCGGGCATCCATTCCGGATCCACTTCATCGGCGACCCCACCCTGGAAGTCTTCATGGAAGACAATCATTTCTTCTCTGTCAACTTCTTCAGGGATCATGATGATCTTCACGTTGTCGATAACCAGGCGGTCCATGTCGGTCACATCGTGGTGCCTGATAGCTACATAAATATCATCGCCGGCATAGTCAGAGATGTCAACCTGCCTTGGCCTATATTCCCACCCGGGAACATCAGTGGATAGAGTCTCTTCCCATACGGTGACGAAGTCTTCAGGGTTGTCGCTGGAATTTGAGATCAGCACGCTGTAGTGTTCAGCGCGGTAACCCACGGTGGTAGCTGTAGAAGCGACATCCCAGTGAAGGACAAACTGATCTCCTGGCTCCTGTGCACTGTAATCGGGGAATACCAAGTCAAGAAACAGGCTGCGGTAGCCTCCGATCCCATTGTTCGAACCCAGGACATACAAGTCAGCGTTGATGCCATCGGCTGCGGGTTCAAAGGCCACATCGCCGGTTCCGTTGGCATTGGCGGCACCGTACATGGAAGGCGTTACAAATTCTGTTTCAGCCAGTTCGGGGTCGCCATCCACCACGCGGACAACCACCAGGTGTTCGTGGTTCTCGCCATAAAGATAGACTCCAACCATTTCATCATTGCCGTCTTTCCCGAAATACTTGATGGCCGTTGAGCCAGTCGAGATGATCTCACCGGCTACGGTACCAATCAGGGTTCCATCAGCACTGAGTTTTGAAAGGCTCTGACCTGAAGCGGTATAATAGAATGTGCCATCAGGTAGCGGGCTGACTACAGGGGTATTACCATGAGGAATTTCAAGGGTGATCACTTCAGGAGCGCCAAATACGCCATCCGTAAGGGTCCATTTATACACCTTGGGATTTGAGGCATCGGCTGCATAGAGGGTAGCACCGCCGTCGCTGAAACTACCTACCAGGGTTATCTTATCCCCAATGCGGCCACCTTCAGTGGGTAAGTTAAATTGCAGGATCGGGGTGGCAGGCTCAGTTACATCCATTTCATAGAGGATGAAAGTTGCGCCTGCTCCCATTGCCATATTGGCGGCTACGATCACACCATCGTCACTGGCCTCAATGTCGTTGATATGGAAAGTGCCAACGGGCTGGATGCCTGTGGTGTTAAGTTGTCCGGTTTCAAGACCAGTCAGGCGGTCGAGCACATAGACGAAATTGCCTCCTGTACGGCTCACAGCATACACGTGGTCGCCATAGGAAGCAAAGCCACGCTCATTGTTGGTGCCCATCCAGGAAGGATAATCTCCTCCGGCAACGGAAAACTCGAAGAGGGTCTCAAATTGCGGGATGACTACCTCTTCCCCTACCCGGATGTCATCCAGGTACCAGACATGTGCATCCTCTCCCTCATAGCGGAAGGCCACAAAAATGGTTTGGCCTGCATAATCGGTAAGATCAATGGTGGTTTCCTCCCAGGCATTGACCACTGTTGCGGTTGTCCAAACTTCTACGAATTCTTCGTCAATGGGGTTGCCACTTCCGGTAGAGATCAGCACACTGTTTTTGCCATAATAGGTCGGGAATGAGTTCACTGACCAGAAGGAAAGCACATACTGGGTTTCAGCGGGAATGACCATGGCGGGTGAAATCATCCAACCATCCTCATTGGCGATCGAGTTGTAGGTGTGAAAAGCCGAAAATTCGCCATCGGGGGTATGATTATTGGCTGAACTCTGGGCCCACTCAATGGCACTTCCATCCGGATTAACGATTTCCCAGCCTGCAGGGGGGAAGTCTTCGCCTTCAAAGTCCTCAACATAGGGGAACTCATCGATGATCACGGTATCGTCATAGAGAGGCAGCTCAACCAGTGCTCCGCCCCCTGCAAGGGCAGCGTAGAGACCAAAGGCCGGTCCATCGCTGTTGCTGGCGGGGTTCAGGAATCCTGAAGCCAGCACAGTAAGGGCCTCTCCCTGAAGCCCAAGGGTAGCCAGAGGCGCTGAATAAGCGGCTACGGTATTGGCACCGGTTTCATCACGGATTTCCAGTACATAATCATTGAGGGGCAGGCTTAGATATCCTGCAAAGTCACCAAAACTGAAATCGGAGATGATCTGTCCGACGCCTACCCCGGTTTCCCACACCGTAACGGTGGGTGCATCGGTTGAACCATGGAATACCAGGACGTCGGTGTTGGAGGGGTTCACTGCAGCTTCCTGTCCAAATTCATAAGCGTAAAGGCCAAAAGGCACGACCGGATCGTACCCCTCCGTGCTAACATTACCCGCAGCAACCACAACGTAGGTCATGCCATCGGTAAAGTTTACGGTCAGGGGTACCCCTTGTTCGATAGGTGCATCAGCAGGGGTAATGACCAGGTTGATATCCACGCCTGCGGGAGCATCCATAAATGGGGTTGCCGTGCGGAAGGCAACATCTTCCAATTGCAGCTCACCATCGGCGTAAAGGTCAACCAGAGCTACAGCCGCATCCGCCGAATTGTGAATCAGCTGAACCCTCGCCAGCGGCGGTTCTTCAACTATTTCACCTACCTTAATGTTGTCAAAAACAATGAAGGAGTTTTCATTGGCAACGGATCCCCCAAAGAAGTCCATATACCCAAGCATGATATTGCCGGGATCGGCAACCGCCATGGTTTCGGCCCAAATATGGCCATTGACTTTTAAAACGGTACGGTCAGCAAGTACTTCAATGGTAATTTCCAACCACTGGTTGCCGGGCTCGGTGCCAGTATAAGCCAGATTATAAGGATCGGTTTGTGTTGATTGCAGGGCGCCTGCAAATCCACCGGCAACACCCAGTAATTCCGCGCCGTCAACAAATACGCGAACATCCCTGGAGGCTCCATTATCGGGAGTCATGGTATAGTCAATCCCGTTGTTGCTGGGGCCTGTGCCTGGCGTCCCGTCTACAGAACCGGAACCTCCGGCAGGGGTCTGGATATCGGTGGAAGTATGGCCGGCACCGAAAATGGCATGCTCTGTTGTACCGGAACCGCCCACTTCAAAGTTCATCCAGAAATCAAAGGTGAGGGCATATTCCCCTTCAAACGACTGCCCATTTGGGAAAGCCATGGCAGCACTGATCGCACCCGGTGATACGGTGTTTACAGCCATTTTCAGCCCGATCCCATCGGTTTCTTCTCCAATCATAGGGATCCCTGCTGCTGCATAGTCAAAGGCAAAATCTGCCACATTGGTACCCCCAGTTTCTGTAAACGACCAGCGGGTAGCGGCATTTAAGTCGTTGAAGTTTTCTTCAAAGAAGACTGTGCTGGCTGCAGTAAATTCTTCCAGGACAAAGCCTTTACCCACGACATGCGCAAGAACCCGCACACTGCCATCCTCAAGCAAACTAACAGAATTGGTAGCCGTGAGGTTAGCATGTCCCGTGGGGGAGATTACAAAATCATAGACGATTTTTTCTGCCAGTTCAATCGAGTTGGTAATGGCTTGAATGGCCTCAATGATTGTTGCCCCTTCCGAGATGTCAACGATCTGATATCTGGCACCAACCTCTGGGTTCGTATCATTATTAATGGTGTAGGTGAGATACCTTTTACTGCCAAGGTAGAAAATGTTGGGGTCATAGGTCTTCATATCAATCAGTTCGGTTCCCCATTCAGCCAAAATTTCTCCATTCAGGTTGGCTATCATGATACCCTTGTTGTTACTGGTTACCACAAAAAGGGATTCTTCGCCTGGAATGGCATTGTAAATGCCATGGTTGTTGATGTGATCTTCAAGAACATCCAGCGTGATAAGGCCGGGGGTATCATGGTTAGTAAGCACACCACCCTCAAAATTCCACACCCTGAAAGCCTTGGTGGTATTCATGTGAGCGATGATATGTCCGTCACCCATAGGATCTCCAATGACAGAGAAAGCATCTCCCAGGCGGCCTGCTTCGGCGGTATAGTTAATTACCACTTCAGGCTCACTGGTGAGGCTGGTCCAACGGTAAATGTAAAATGGCCCCTGTCCCCAACCTGTTCCTGATGGGTTTAATGTCAGGTTTGAAACGTAAATTGCGTCACCTGCTACCCTGACATAATTGATGGGAAAGGTAATCGTGGTATTAATGATATCAGTTCCCATGGGGAGAGCGAAAGGCGCTGCGCCTGGATTCTGGCTGTCCCAAACCCAAACGTTAGGGCCGCCTTCGCGCGAAGCAACAATCACATAACGATCCTGGTAAAGGGCTGCTGCCCTGGCGTTTCCTCCGGAACCTATCTGCGTGGGCAGGTTGGTGCCGGTTTTGTCAAGCAATGTGGTGATGTCAAACTCAGCCTGCGCCCAGCCTTGAAAGCTGAAGAGCAACAGCAAAGTGAAAAACCACATCATGAAAGATTGTACATTTTTCTTCATAGGATTTTGGTTTAAGTTAGAAAAAGAAAAGAATAAGCGTAAAGCGTGACCGTAAGATTAAGAAGGTGATGCACGTGAGGATTCCATAGGACGTGTATTTGATTCCACCATCACAAATTCACAAGAAGGATAGGAAAATAAGTAAGGTCAACCGGTTTTTTAAACGGAAAAAATAATCGGTTTAGCCACCTCTTTTTGATCACGTCTAATTTATAAAAAAATTTATTAATTATTTACATTAGTGTCAAAAAAATGTTTTAAACAAAAAAAGGGAAGGCCTGGTGGACCTTCCCTTTCATAGGATTAGGAAACCAGATTATTTCTGAATCTGGATTCTGCGGGTCTCCATACCCTTGTCAGTAAGGATCTGGATGAAGTAGATACCGTTCTTGAATTGGCCCACATTCAGCTGGTGCTGCATGCCGGATACCGTTTCGTTATAAACCATCTGACCCAGCATATCAATCATGCGAACTTCGCGAATCAACATGGGTGATGTAATGGTCAGGTTGGTTTGAGCCGGTACGGGGAAAATACGGATCTGAGCCAGACTCGGATCGGTAACGCTGGTAGGATCGGTCAGATATCCAAACCAATCGTTCACTTCCATATCGCCTTCCACGACAAGGCTGCGGTTGTCACCGCCATCCCATTCACCGCCATCCCAGCCTGCATTGAGGAAGTATTTGTATTCATAGCTTCCGGCTTCCAGTTGGAGAGTTTTGGTCCATACCATGGAGTCATCTACCCGGGCCATGGTCTGGTTGTCAGGATCCGTACCCGGTTCTGCCCAGCCAAGGAGGTCACCGGTAATGTAAACCACGTCAGTCTCGGGATCAAATCCTTCAGCGTAGGTCATGTCAACATTAAAAGTCACCTCGAAGGTTTCCGTGTAAAGTGGGAGTGCCACTAAATCACCGCCTCCAGCAAGTGCAACGTACAACCCGAAAGCTGCCCCATCACTGTTATTGGCAGGATCAAGGAAACCAGAAGCCACCACAGTTATTGCGGCCCCATCCAGGCCAAGGGTGGCCAAAGGTGCGCTGTAAGCAGCAACGGTGGTTTCTCCGTCGGCGGTGCGAATCTCCAACACGTAATCAGCAGTATTAAGCAGAAGGTAACCTGCAAAATCACCATAGGAGAAGGTGAAAAGTTCACCTGCACCTACCCCGGTTTCCCAAACACTAACTGTGGGAGCGTCGGTTGAACCGTGGAATGCAAGTACCTCGGTATTTCCTGAAATGGCCGATTCGAGCGCAGCGGGCATCACATCCAGGCTGAAAGCAGGCGCAGGATCATAACCGCTGGCACTTACTATACCATTGGCAATGGCAATATAAGTTCCGCCTTCGCCAAGATTTAATGTTACAGGGCCCACTCCATTTTCGATACCCGCTCCGGCAGGTGCCACGATGATATCCAAGTCAACACCTGCGGGTACATCAACAAAGGGTGTAGCGGTGCGGAAAGCAAAGTCTTCCAGGAATAAATCGCCGTTCACATAGATATCAACCAAATTAACTGCAGCATCGGCTGAATTGTGGATAATCTGCATCCTTGCCATGGGCTGTTCAGCTAACTGGAGGGTAACGGTTTCAGTGACATTAGCATCAATGACCTCAACATCACCGGTTCCATCAACGTAACCTTCTTTCACAACGGTATAGGCGTAAGTGCCGGGAATCACGTTTTCAAAGACATAGTTGCCAGCTTCATTAGTAACATCGCCAAGCGTAACCACCGCATCGGTGATAGCAATGGCATCTTCATCCTGAACAGCAAAGGTTACTGTGTAACCAGTCATGAATGACAGGTTGAGGGTGAAATCAGTAAAGTCAGGTGAAGGCCAGGTAGAAACAATGGCAAAATAGGTACCGGCTTCCATCCATACATTGTTAAACGCTCCACCGCTGGTACCTGTTCCAAGAGCAAGCACGTTTGCGGGTACATCAATATTGGGGCACTCTTCCACAATAATAAGGCCAGTCCAGCTGCCAGCCACACTACCACTTAGATAACCAGCTTCGTCGAGGGTAAACTGGCCAACAAAGTCATAACCGTTGAGGTAATTGCTACTGGGTTCTAACCAGGCGCCCAGATAATCATTGCCGTAGGCTTCGGTATTGTCTGCGTAATCAACCAAAGGCAACGCATCGAAAACATAGGGGTTCGCACAGGTTGAGCCTGCTGGTCTGACAACACCCGCTCCCGTCAGTGGAACGGTAGCTGTTTCTGCTCCTGCTTCCCCATGGGCAATAGTAACTTCACCCGTAAGGATTCCTTCGGTTTGAGGTGCAAAGGCTACCGTAAATGATACAGTTTCTGTTCCAGTCAATTCAGCCGGAAAGTCCTCTGCAGTATAATTGAGGATATAATCGGTCGTGTTGTCAAGAACAGGGGCATTCACCATTAGGGTTCCGGGACCGGAATTGGAGATGATGAAGGTCTGCGGTTGCGATTGTTCCGTTACGCCAACATCGCCAAAGTCCTTGGAATCCGGAGAAATGGTGAAAACGGGTACTTCAGCAGCATCCTCAACGGAGACATTATCAACGTAGAACCTGAGGTCAGGTGTTGATCCGGAAGGTCTTTCAGCATAAAAGCCTACTTTAACCAATCCTGAATAACCTACCAGCGAAACAACAATGTGGTTTCCGGTGGCAGATATAACATCGCTTGCATCCCAGTCGATCAACACGTTGGCATTGGTCCAGGTCATACCATTGTCAGTAGAGATCACCACCGCCACATAGTCATCGGGCCCAAGTGTACTCTGTGCAGTACCCGTCCATGGAGTCAGGGCAATGTCAAAGCTCAGCTGATAATCGGTTGTTCCATCACCCAAGTCGATGGGAGGGGTAATCAACCAGTGGTTTTTAGTACTATAGATATTGATGTAAGCGCTGTTGTCTTCTCCAGATAGGTTGCCAAAAACATGGTGTGACCATCCTGAAGTAGTGGGTTCCAGTGTAGTGGTTTCGCCCAACAGTCCGATAAACTTACCCCAACCAAGTGGGGGGAAGGGCTCTTCGTTAAAGTCTACTACAAAGGTAGGATACAGGGTTGCATCAAATCCTTCGCCAGTAAGAGGAATCTGATTGATGACCTTGCCGGTGAGATTATCATTGATTTCAATGGTGGCACTCTTTACGCCCACGGTTACGGGGGCAAAGGCAACGGTAAAGGTTGCGGTTTCACCAAAGGCAAGCTCAGCCGTTTCAGCCAGGTTGGTCAGAACAAACTCAGCGGCATCCGTACCGGTCAGTGTAATATCGGCGGGGTTGATCACCAGGGTGCCAGCACCGGTATTGCTGATTGTAAAGGTTTGTGGATTAGAGGTTTGTTCAATTTGCAACATGCCGAAATCTTTCGACTCGGGTGATACGGCAAAAACTGGATCAGCAGGAATGGCTTCCCAAACTACATTATCCATGTAAATGGTGCGATAAGTGGCTCCCAAGCCATGCTTAAAGGCAATGTATTGGTCGGTTCCAGTGTATTCGTCAAAATTGACATAATATTGCTCATGGGCACTGGTCAGGGTAATGGCTTGAAGTACCGTAAATGTAGTGGGGTCAGCAGGATCGGTAATGGTACCAACCTGGAGAACATAGTTTGTGCCTTTTGCCATAAAACCGATCCGGTTGGATGTGATATTGGTTACCGCCGGAGTGATTAGTAAGAGGGTGGCATTGGCGTCCGAGGAGTTAGCCATCCGAATCTGGTTGGGAGCAGAAACCGGTGTACCTGCCGTGGTAACGTCAACAGCAGCTGCTGTACTGGTAGCCTGGACATAATTTGCCCATGCCGAAGGCAACCCGCCGACGGTAGCCAGATCAAAGTTCTCGAAGAAAGCGGCAAAGGGGGCATATCCCGAACCCGTAATATCTACCGTAGTTGGTGAGTTTGAACCGTTGTGTGCAATGTTCAGCGTTGCAGTGTAATCTCCAACAGCGGCTGGGGTAAAGTCCAGTGAAATATTTACGGTAGCACTCGGGCCGATCTCAATGGGATAGGTAATGTCGCCCAGGCTGAACATAGCAGCATCAGTACCTGTGAGGGTAATGTCGCCATCATTGATCTGCAGGGAGCCAACAGCCACATTGGTCAAAGCAAGGCTCTTGGAAGCAGAGGTCGTTCCTTCTAACACCAGGCCAAAATCAAGGCTTGTCGGAACCACGGCCAACTGGGGCTGGGTGGGTACTTCCTCAAGGAAGAACGCGTCAACATAAATGTTATTACCGTATGCACTAATGGCCTTGAAAATGACATAATAATCACCTGCCTTTTCAACAGGGAACGGGAAGGCAAAATAATGCCATCCTGCACTGGTTACTACTGGTTCAAGGTTAATACTACGGTTTACGACCCCAATAGAAACGGCATCCGTCAAGTCAGGGGTGTCGTTCACAAGGACTTCTACACGATCAGCATTGGTTAAATATCCTCCATCGCGATACATGGAGAACCTAACCTGGTAGTCTCCAGCTGGAATCACCACTTTGGGTGTGATCAATGCCGCCGAATTTCCGGAGCTCTGGCTGTATGCGTTGTACCGGATCATGCCAGCACCATCCTGTGGTGAAGTGGTGGGATTGGTACCGGAGGTAAGCCGAGTCCAGGTTCCTGTGCCAACAACAGCCAGGTTCTGGTAGCCATCAGCCGGGAATACTTCATCATTGAAGTTCTGGTGATAGGGGAAAGTTGTGATGTCATAGGATGGTGTCCCGCCGGTATAATCGGGGAAAACCAGGTTGAGATTCAGACTCTCATAACCAGCAAAACCGTTATTAGTTGCCAGGATATACAGGTGAACACTTCCATCAAGGCCAGGGATAAAGGCCACGTCACCTGCACCGTTGGCATTGGCGTTGCCACGCATGCTGGGGGTTTCAAATTCCAAAGTAGCAAGGCTGGGATCGCCGGCAGGAACCCGGATAACCTTGATGCGCTCCTGGCCAACACCATAATTGAATACGGCCACCATTTCGTCATCACCATCGGTGCCCAGATATTTAATAGAGTTGGATCCGGTTGAAATAATCCCTCCCGGAACAGTCCCGACCAGTGTGCCATCGGCATTCAGTTTGGAAAGGCTTTGGCCATTGGCATTGTAATAAAAACTACCATCAGGCAGGGGAGCCACAGCCGGTGTACTTCCTTGGGTTACCCCCAGGGGGATGATTTCCGGAGCTCCAAATACACCTCCCGTAAGGGTAAATTTAAACACCCTGGGGTTGCTGCCATCGGCTGCGTATAGGGTTGCACTGCCATCGTCAAAATTGCCTACAACGGTAAATTTATCACCCAAGCGAGCAATGCCGGGAAGGGCATATTCAATAACAGCTACCGGGGCAGCGACTGCATCCATTTGGTAAACCTTAAAGACAGCGGTTCCATCCACTGAGGTATTCATGGCCATATTTGCGGCCAGGACAACACCGTCGCCACTGACTTCTGCATCGTTAAGTGCAAAAGTTCCTCCAGAAACACCGGTCGTATTGAGGGTTCCTGTTTCAAGGCCCGTTACGGGGTCGAATACACGTACAAAGTTACCGGCATTCCTGCTGACGGCATACAAACTTCCACCACCGGCAGCCATGCCCCTTTCGGTATCTGCACCAAACCATGCGGGCAGGGTTCCGTCAACAGCAGCAAACTGGAAGTGCGTATTGAAGGGGATTTCATAGAAATCAGCCAGGCTGCGCGGAACAATTTGCAGCGTTGTATTGTACTGGATAATCACTCCCGTGATGTTGTGAGGGGTGGTAGGAATTTCTGTTCCGATATAATCTACGTTCCAGAAATCCGTACGCATCACAAAGGTATTGGTCCCATCAGTAAGAGTATAGTTTTGCCCGTTGGCAAAGGTACCGATAGAAGAAAAGGTAACGTTTTTAAACGTCACTAACTTGGCCTGATCATCCGTGGTCACACCATCGAGGGTGAAAACCGTGGGTACTACTGGGTTGCCAGTAGAAACGGCAGCACCGGGGTCGGCAACGGGCACAAACCGAAGCAAATTATTGGCCAGGGAAAGGGTTCCGGAAATGTTCTGGATCTTATCGCCAATCGAATACTCGGTGTCAATAATGCCCTGGTTGTCAAAAATCATGATGGCTGCAGTGCCATCCTGGATAAATTTGCGATTGTTGAAGCCATCCATGGCAGTGATCAGGGCCTCACCCGTCAGCCGGTAAGCCGTTCCGTCAGTCAGCCCTGCTCTCAGGCCAGCAATGGTAGCTACATCGGTAACTGCAGGAAAATTAAAGGTGGCCGAAGCAATGTTGCTGTCATCCAGTCCTTCCTTAATACCAATGGCTTTCACTGTAGTGGTACTACTCACCTCAAAAGGCGCCGTGTAAAGGGTAGCGGTAGCATCCGGATCCGTTCCATCGGTAGTGTAATAAATGGTTGCACCTTCTGTAAGGGTTGAAATGCTGACATCTATCGGAGCATAAAAATCACCTCCATTAGGAGAAAGGGATGGAGTAGCTACCTGCGTAACTGCACCTGCTGCAGTCCAGGAAATATTGTCAATAACAACCTGGCCGTCAGAATTATTTGCATTGATAAACTTTATGACAACGTCTCCACCAACATTCACCGTTATATCACCGGAGTTTTTAACAATGTTGGCTTCGCCAGCACTGGTAACATTGCCTACCAACACATCGTTAACCAACACATTTAGGTTAACATTGGTGGAAAAGGCTTGCATATAATCAAAGTTGATAATGCCAATCCCACCAGAAATAGTTCCTGAATAAACATTTGGCTGGGGGGTTCTGTTTCTTCCAAGCATGATTGCATTGCCCGTAATGGCAATATCTCCCCGGCATTGTTCGTAGGTCCAGGTCGAACCATCCTGACCAAGAAAAGTACCATCAAGGTAACTTGTGCCTGTCAAATCCAGGTTGTCAAATGTTTCTAAACCCTGTCCTGGGCTGTTAAAACTCAGAAAAAGGAATAAGGCCATAAACCAGGGTATGGCCAGTTGTAATTTTCTCTTCATAGTAATTGTTTTTAGTGAGTAAAAAAGGGTGTTTTGATTAAAAAAATCCAAAAGAAAAGCAAGGAAGCGAGTGCTTCCGGGGTGTTAAGGGGGTCTTAAGGCAAGCGGCATGAATCCCTCCTTTCGTTAACAGCGTAAGAAAAACCGGACTTATTAGCCCTTTTCTCCATATAACCGGGAAAAAAAGTCTGTCCGGTCCCCAATTCTTAGCCAAGGGCTAATATAAAAAGAAATATCCTTTTTTGAAAAGGATTTGAGTTAATTTATTCTTCCCCAAATTTGAAGCTTCTAGATATCCAAATTTCCTAAGGCAAGTTTCCTGCTCTATGATCTGAAAAGGATGCTTACAGAAGGACTGAATGTTTTTTTCTTTTAGCTTTGTTGCAAGCTGATTGTGAGATTATTAAGCTGTATTCCCGCCTTATGTTTCTCAGACCTCATTCATAGTTAATACGGAGTTTAGACGGTGTTTATTCGGTTTAAACCGAATAAACACCGTCTAAACTATGACCGTGGTAGGACCGAATAAGGAAGGAGGGAAGATAAAAAAAACCGCCCGGAGATGAATTCCCCGGGCGGTCAAAAATTAATTTTTTGGTTAACAGGTCCTGTTAATAGAACATGGTGCGGTTGTCCTCGATGCTTGCGTTTTCGCGAATGGCATTGAAGACGTCGTTGAGAACACGGTTTGAGAAAGCACTGCTGATC
Organism: Bacteroides sp.; assembly: GCA_036351255.1. Classification (NCBI taxonomy): domain Bacteria; kingdom Pseudomonadati; phylum Bacteroidota; class Bacteroidia; order Bacteroidales; family Bacteroidaceae; genus Bacteroides; species Bacteroides sp. Next base: position 55,595 of record JAZBOS010000115.1, on the reverse strand, counting down.
TGGCGGCGGGTGGCCGACATATCTTCGGGTTCAACGGCTTCTTCACGATTCATCACTTCAACCACCAAGACCCCTGCGTTACCCTTGATGGGCTCCGAAATGGTGCTGGGCTGCAGGCCGAATGCGGTGCCAACCACTTTGGGTTCGGGACCTACGTTGGGAAGATTCATCATGTTGAAACGGATTTCGAGGGCTTGCTCGGGAGTGAGCTGTAATCTTTCAGCTATGGCTTCCAGGTTACCTGCTTCGAGAGCTTCTTTCATTTCAGCGGAGAAGGTTTCAAATTTCTTTTCGCGGATGGCCAGGGCCTGGATCTCATCCCGAATCTCTTCCAGGCTGGGGATACCTTCTTCACGTTTTTCGGTGACGGTGGCCACAATAAAGCGATCTTCAACATCAAAGATCTGCGAAAATCCACCAACCTTGGTGTTTTCATCAAATGCCCAGCGGACGATTTCCCTTGGGTTCTCAATGCCGGGCAGGTTCATGTCCATTTCGCGGACCATTTCGATTTCTCTTACGCTAAGACCCTTTTCTTCGGCGGCTTCTTCAAAGTTCTTGTTTTCGCGCAGCAAGGCTGAAAATTCGCTTGCCTGCCCGAAGACGGCCTGGAAGGTGCGGTTGCTGGGTTCGATGTTGCGTGTCAGTTTGGCCACCTGCACTTTTTTGGTGGGGGCTGATTTGCCGGTTACCTCGATTACATGGATCCCAAACTGTGACTCGGCAGTGGTAAATGTGTTCACACCGGCTTCGATCACGGCCTCGGAAAACTCGGGCACCATTTCAAAGTCACGGAACCATTCGAGGTCTCCGCGGTTCGCTTGCGCGGAAGGATCGTCGGAGAGCTCGACGGCCAGATCGCCAAAACGGGCCGGATTACGCCTGACCACTCCAAGGATGCTGTCGGCCAGGATGCGGGCTTCCTCCAGCGTTCGGGTAGTGTTTGGATTGGCAGAAGCCGATCCAAGGTAAGAAACGAGGATATGGCTTGCACGCATGCTGTCGGGGCGAAACTGAACATCGGTCAACTTGGCCATTACGAAAGCGTTTTCCTCAACAATAGGCCCGTAAATGTTGCCCACCGGTGAGTTGAACATGACCGAATCGAGTTCGGGCGAGAGTTCGCCCTGCCCTACAAAGGTGGGGTTGAAACGTTCGTCAGAGGATGAGTTGATAAAGGTCTGAATGTTCTCAGTATTGGCAAATTCTTCCTGCAATTCAAGGATTTCATTACGAAGGGCCTCGCGGTCTTCTTCGCTCGGGAATACGGGAAAAGCCACATACTGCAGGCCGCGTGAGGCTTCCTGTTCGTACAAATGGCGGTTTTCTTCATAAACCCTTGTCAGCTCGCGGTCCGATACCTGGACAAGGCTGTCGGCCAGGGTATCGAAACGTTTTACTACATACTGGAAGTCAGCAGTAGCATTGCGGTCCTGGTATTCGCGGCTCAGCAGCAGCGAAGGCGTATAATAGCCCTGGCGAATCAGGTTATGGTATTTGTTTTCCTGACGCTCACGCTTGATATACTGTTCGATGAGCAACCACTGATTCTGGGTCTCGGGGTCCAGATTGTCAAAGTTTTGCAGAAAATTGATGACCTGTTGGGGATCGTAACTGCCATCATTAGGGTTGGAAAAGTTCCTGACGATGACTTGGTGGGGGTTAGGTCCGTGAATCAGGTAATACAGCTCATCGCCGGAAGTTTCAATGCCCAGTTTTTCCATCTCGCCGTCGAGGAGAATCTCGCGCAGCATGGTGTTCCATACTTGCTGCCTGATCTGGAAAGCTTCCTGGGGGCCGGGGTTTTGGTTACCGGTCTGCATCTTCCAGCCTTCCAGCTGGTCGTTGACGCGCTGTTCAAATTCCTGGTAGGAAATTTTTGTTTTATCAATTTTTCCAACATCAACACTCCCGCCGCGGCTGGGGCCGTATCCAAAGAAATCGCCAAGCACAAAAGCTGCAAGTGCAATACCAATTACGGCAATCAGCAAACCGGAGTAACTCCTTATCTTATTAATTACAGCCATAGCAAAAAATCCTTTTTAAAAATTAGATTGCAAAGGTATAACAGAAATTGAATTAACAACTTATAATTTTTGATTTAGTTCGATCAGGAGTGACTAATTCTTACCTGAACCATCTCAATTCGCTTTTCACTTACCTGGGTAATACGTAAAATAAACCCCGGGATTTGCAGTTCCTGTCCTTTTTCGGGAATGCTTTCCAGGTGATTCAGAATCAGGCCCCCAAGGGTTTCGTATTCTTCCGATTCGGGGAAGTTCAGGTTATAACGTTCGTTGAGATAATCGATTTCGAGGCGGGCTGAGAAAATATATTCGTCCTCCTTAATTTGTTTTTCCAGCAAATTGTCCACATCATACTCATCATCGATCTCGCCGAAGATCTCTTCCATGATGTCCTCAATGGTAATGATGCCTGAGGTGCCGCCAAATTCATCGATTACCACGGCAATGCTTTTTTGCTGCTGGATGAAATTTTTTAACAATTTGTTGACGTGCATGGTTTCGGGCACGAGCATGACCGGCCTGATAATGGGGCGGATGTCTTTTGGCTTTTTGAAAAAGTCGAAAGCATGCACATAACCAATGATGTTATCAATGGACTCTCGGAAAATCAGGATCTTGGAAAGGCCGGTCTGTGAAAAAATAGAACGGATCTCATCAGGCTGTTCATCATGAGGCACGGCCACCACCTCGGTGCGGGGGATCATGCATTCTCTCACCTTGATGTCGGGAAACTCGACGGCATTACGGAAGATCTGAATCTCACGGCTTTCTTCGTTTTCGTCCTCTGCATCGGGGCTAAACTCCTTAAGGAAGTTATCCATATCAACAATGTTAAAAACCTTTTTGCGGTTGCCCAGATCCATATGAAACAGATACCGCAGGATGAATTCGGATAACTTAATGGTGATGAGCACTAAGGGGTAAAGGATAAAATAGAAAAGATAAACCGGCAGGGCAAATATGGATAGAAAACGGTTAGGATTAATTTTAAACAGGGTTTTTGGCAGGAACTCGGCAAAGAGAAGAATGATCAGCGAAGAAACAATGGTCTGTAAAAAAAGGATTCCTGCTTCATTGTTAAAAGGTTCGGGCAAAGCCCTGGCAAATACAGGGTCAAGCAGGGCGGCTATGGCAATACCATAAACCACCAGAGCGATGTTGTTACCCACAAGCATTGCAGAGATGAAGCTGGATTCGGAATGAATGAAACGTGACAGCAAGCGGGCCGAAAAGCCTCCGCCTTTCTTTTCGACCTCCACCTTGAGTTTATTGGCCGAAATAAAGGCTATCTCCATGCCCGAAAAAAAGGCCGATAGCAGGAGGCTGATGACAATGATGGTGTAGGTGTTCAATGTTTGTATAAAAAATTTTTTCCAGGAGCAAAATTACCTAAAATCCAGCAATCAGGGCATGGGTTGTGGTTGTTCTTGCCCAACCTCTCCGGTTTCAACCCTGAAAGTGCCGCGGGGATTCTTGATCTCCCAGGTGGTGAATCTTTCATCGGCATCCATTCCATCGCCAAATAAGACCTCATCGGCTGTAGTGATCTTGACAAACTTCTCTGAATAGATGATGCCTTTTTTCTGGTCCCAGATCAATTGTTCGGTGTTGAGCTTTTCGTTGGCTTCATTGATGACCACCACATCGTTGCGGGCTTCGAAAAGCTCATTGCCTAGATAATTGATGGCGTAATTGGCGGTCAGGGTAGAAGTAACATTCATCAATGAATCATAAAATATCACAGAAATCCCTTCGGGCATTTCAATGTAATTTTTTTCCCCTCCATAGCGATCCATACGGGGGGCTTTGAGGATCATCTGGATCTGTGCATGCTGGCTATAGATCATTTCCACCTCAAACCCGCTCTCAATGGGCGACTCGTCTTTATGTGTCAGCGCCTGTATGGTATCCAGATCGCTTTTGCAGGAAACAAACATTGCCACTCCCAAGAGAATGGCAATGTTTGTGATCTTTTTAAAAAGGGATAAGCTATAGCTTTCCATTTTAATGTGTTAGGGTCTTGGGCGTGCAGTAGTGGTTTCGTTGATCCAGCATCCCACATTGTATGATTTTCCGCCATCCAGCCCGTGGAAGAACAGGATCTCATTATTGGGAAAATACTGTGAGAACGTTGATATTAACTGGTTGGCACGAGCAACGACATCGGGGTCGTCATCCACATTGCGCGCACGGATAAACTTGTCGACAGCGGCCCAGTAAACGGCGCCGGTAGAGACCTCATCGGTTCCGCAACTGCGGGCGCTGGCGGCATACAATTCGCCAATGAGTAGGTAGGGACGTCCATCATCAGGGTTTACTTCAGCGGCCCTGAGAGCATAGGTGCGGGCTTGTGACATCCTGTTGAGGTTACGATATAACAGATCGGCCATCAGCATATAAGTAGTGAACTTATCAGGTTCGTCCTGGTCAGCGCCCAGTTCGATGGCTTGCTCATAATATTCCAGCGCATCGGCATAGTTCTCCAGATTATTCTCCAGGCGGCCCATCAGGAAAGCAGACTGAGCAGTAGGATTTAACTTGTGGAAATTCCGAGTGGCCTTGTAAAACAACTCTTCGCCGGTACATCCCGAGCGGTCCAGCATAAAGGTGATCTTGTCGAGCAATTCGGGGTCTTCTGGACTGGCTTCAAAACGTGGGGTGTATATTTTAACCAGGTTTTCGCAGCTGGCATAGGGCTCAAACAAGGCCTCAATATTATTCTTGGCAGGGTTAAAATAAATGGAGTCTTCCGGGTTGTTCAACAGGTTGAAATCAATGTAGTCCATGGCCCGGTCATAGTTAATGACAATTTTTTCAGGGTCGAGCAAACCAGCTTCTGCCAAACGAATGGTAGCCTGGAAGTTGATCAGCAGCACATCGGCCTGTGAGCCATTGGCTTCCAGTTCGATGGAGCGTTCAGAGATATCATAATGGCTCTGGGCTTCGTTGGGCCGGAAAACATAAAGGTCGGCCACCTTGCGTCCAAGCACATAGCCTTCACGATTGAAATACTGGATGCGCTGATCATAAACCATCATCAGGGTGTCAACATAGGCTTCCCTTTTGATGGGGTCAGTTTCATTCTGATACATGAACTTCACCAGGGTGGCACCGTGTATATAAAGGTTTTGGGTTGCAAGGGGGCAGTTGAAGAACATCCAGCGCCAGGGGTCAATGGACATGGGATAGTTCCGCTGCTTGTAGTATTCAGCATACAAGGACCAATTGGTAACACACTTAACACTGTCATTGCCATAACGGGGTTGGTCCATCAGTGCAGCATCCAAAGCCTCATCGAAAGAAACTTCTTCTGTTTCGTTAGCATTTTCAACCAACACCATGTCTGCTCCACCAGCACTGGCTTTTGACCCGGCAAGGCATCCGCTCAGCCCAAAGAAGACCAATGCGGCAGTTAAGATGAGATAGCGATTCGTTTTCATTGTATTGTGGTTTTTGTTATCTTTTAGTAGAATCTCCGCCTTACAAACCACCTTTCGTGAACGTTTACACCGATGTTTATTCGGTAAAGATTCTCCTTAATCAGGTTATTTTCGGTTGAACCTCGCTGGCCAAGTTCAAAACTTACATTCAGGCCATTGAGTGTTCTCCTTATAGGCATACTTATACCAAAACTTATGCCAAACTCATTTATGGCTTGTTCGTTAAGGTTAAGATAGGTTTGTCCATAGCGTAATCCAGCTTGATATTCAAGGCGACTCAGGAAGTTGGAGTAAGTCTGAACATTGGGGTTGTGTTTCACACCCAATGCAATATTGTAAGTGTTGTTCAGGTTCTCCTGGGCATCAAATATCTCAAATTTTTCCCAGTTCTGCCATTGGAAGTCCAGTCCGCCAGCCCATTGGCTGTTGAGGCGGGCAAACACCCCAGCACCCCAGTAGGAGGGGAGATAGAGACTTCCCTTTACCCCTTCATAATGGCTGATGGTATCGTAGCTTGTAAAGCCGGGCAGCAGGCGCTGAACGGTTTCCATTTCACGGGTACTTATGGAAGTACCGGGGCCAAAGGTGGCGCCAAAGGTAATGTTTCGGGTATCGGAAATTTTATGATGGTATTGGGCGCCGAAACCAAAATAAAAGTCATTGACTTGGTTGGCCTTGATTTGGTTGGTCTGGAAAAATCCGGTGGAATCGGAGTTAACAGTGGTGTGGCGCTCCATGCTTCCAAACAGGTAGGAGGTATTCACCCCCACAGAAAGCCCCTTGAAGATCCTGAATGAGTTGCCGATAAAAACCTGGTTAATGCCACCACTGCCCTCATAGAGGTAGTTGATGGTTCCAACCTGGTCGTCCACCGAGCTGCTCATCACCTTGTAGCCCACTGCACTGAATGGCTTAAGCCCTGCACCGATACCCCACCAGCGTTTGATGGGAAAAGAAAAGGCCAGGTTGGCCAGGGAGGTGTAGTTCCCCATTTGTTTCTCGGTCTGGGTGCGCTGATCATAAAAGTGCGAAAAGGCCAGGGCTTCGAAAACAAAAGAGGTGGAATCGATTGCGGTATAGGAAGCCGGGTTGACGTCGTTGACCGAGTTATTGGAGCGGTAACCAACCCCAATGCCCCCCATTCCCATGTTGCGGAAATTCTGATTAAACATCAGCTCGCCTACCCCAAAGCGGGAGTAGGGTGAGGTGATACGTGTCTGGGCTCTGGCCGGGAACAGAAGCAATAACAGGATTACCAGGGTAAATATTTGCCTGTAAGACCTGCCTGTATGGGAAAAAGACATTATCGTTATGAAGTTGGTTAACCCTTCGGGGCTGTTAAAAATTGACTGCAAATATCCTATTTTTTAGGTTTTTGTCAAAATAAAATGATGGTGACAACTGCTAAAAAACCATAAATCACCCGGAAACGGTATAATAATGGGGAGGGAATGGCCCGTATGATCGTATTTCAAAATAAGTGTGGCTTGAAAAAAACTCAGAACAAAACTAACATTGTTCGTTGAAAATGAGCAACAAAGGTAGGAAAAATTACATTACGGGCTCCATTTGCAAAAAAACCTGCTGAAATTAAAAATGTTTACTTAAATTTGCAGCGTCAAAAAAAACGACAAAGGTACCATAGCTCAGTTGGTAGAGCAACGGACTGAAAATCCGTGTGTCCCTGGTTCGATTCCGGGTGGTACCACGCAAAGGACAGCCTCACAGGTTGTCCTTTCGTGCTTTATACAGTAAGATATTTTTGGATTAAGGGTTGTTTCAGATCAGGTTTGGAATCCCGGTTTCCGGGGGTAAGATCCTTGATTCCATCATTTTCTTCCATAATCTGCCGGAATCTCTCCCCACACTTCGGTTTCCCATTTCAGGATAGGGTTTTCCCAGTTATTATTTTTCAGCCAGTATTCAGCCCGGTCGATCAGGTCAAAAAGCGCTTCATTCTGGCTGTTTTCCTCCACTTTGGTTTTGGCGTGTTTGTTTCTTACCCAGGCCATGGCCGTTTTCGAATCGGAATAAATGGGTAGTTTCAGTTTATTCTTTTGACACCAGGCCAGGGCATGCACCAGTGCCAGGAATTCCCCAATGTTGTTTGATGCTTTGGGGAATGGCCCCTGCTTAAAGAGCAATGTCTTGCTGGCAGTATAAACCCCGCGGTATTCCATGTCGCCGGTGGTCATGTTGCAGGCGGCATCAACCGAAAGGCTGTTCTCAATGGGCATGCCAACGGCCTTTATTTTCTCAGGGTCGGGCGGAGACGGGGCGGCCTTTTTGCCAATATGCTGAAACGGGTTGTCCTGGTAAGCTTTTTTAGCCTGCTCCAGGGTTTCGAACGACTTGTAGCGGGCGCCTTCAAAACCATGGACGGCCTTCCGGCATTCGTTCCAATTGTCGAAAACGCCGGTTTGATGCCCGGCCCATACTACATAATATTTTTTTTTCGGCATGCCTGTCTGTTTTTTCGGGGAGATTAATCTTCCCTTTTTCGCAGGCCGTCCCAGCCCTGGGCAGTCAATTCGATCCACTGCCCGGAAGTGGTAACGAGGTGGGCTCCCTGGGAGGCATCTGCCATATGGCCAATAATTCTAATGCTTTCCAGTTCTTTTATCTTTTCATAATCTTCCTGGCGGGCGGTAAACAGCAGTTCGTAGTCTTCTCCCCCGCTGAGGGCACAGGTGGTGGGGTCGATATTGAATTCATGCGCCACGGCAGCCATACGCTGATCAATGGGGATGTGCTCTTCGTAAATGACAGCACCATTGCCTGAGTTTTTGCAAAGGTGCATCACCTCAGAAGCCAATCCATCAGAGATGTCAATCATTGAACTGGGCATTACTCCGGCCTTACTGAGCATATCCACAATATCCCGTCGGGGCTCAGGCTTTAACTGTCGCTCCAGCACGTGTTCATAACTACCCAGGTCGGGCTGAACATCGGGATTCCCCTTGAAGGCGGCCTTTTCACGTTTCAAAACCAGCAATCCGCAATAAGCGCCACCCAGGCTTCCACTCACACAAATCAGGTCGTTCACTGCCGAGCCTCCCCGGTAAACCACCTTCTCCTTTGGCGCGTGCCCTATGACTGTAACCGAAAGAACCATCCCTGATGGGCTGGCCGTGGTGTCGCCACCAACCATATCCACCCCGTATTTTTCGCAGGCCAGCAGCATGCCTTCGTAGAGTTCTTCGAGGGCTTCAAGCGAATAGCGGCTCGAGACGGCCAGGCCAATGATTACCTGGGCCGGCGTCCCGTTCATAGCATAAATGTCGGAAAGGTTGACGGCCACAGCCTTATATCCCAGATGTTTCAGCGGGGTGTAAACGATATCGAAGTGGACCCCTTCCACCAGCAGGTCTTTTGAGACCAGCATGATCTCCTGTCCGGTTTCGAGCACTGCGGCATCATCGCCAACGCCTTTCAGCGTTCCGGGATTCTTTAATTGGATGTTTTTGGTCAGGTGGTCAATAAGCCTGAACTCACCCAAGCTGGAAATATCGGTCAGGGCTTTCTTTTCGTGTTCACTCATGGGCACAAAATTAGCTGTTTTCGTTCATTATGCGGTTTTGAAGCTCGATGGACTGCTGGTGGACCATTTCGAGCAGGGTGCGCAGGAAGGCCGGGTCGATCCCAAGGTCCTGCCCGCGCTTCATGCGGTCGCGAAAAATATTGTTCCAGCGGCGGATCTGCAGGATAGTGATGTCGTTGCTTTTTTTTAATTGCCCGATCTTTTCCACGATCTCCATGCGCTTGGAAAGGAAATAGAGAATGTTCCGGTCAATTTCGTCGATTTGTCTGCGATAGGCTTCCAGCTGGCGTGTTGCTTCGCCCTTTACGCATCCGGCGCGTCTGACCACCAGGTGGCTGATCAGGTCGAACAGGTCCTCGGGAGTTACCTGCTGACTTGCATCAGTAAGGGCTTTTTCCGGATTACAGTGCGACTCAATCATCAGCCCATCATAATCCAGGTCGATGGCATTTTGGGCCACCTGAAGCAGCAGGCGCCGGCTTCCGCTGATGTGGCTGGGGTCGCAGATAATAGGCAGGCCCGGGAAAGTTCGTTTGAGTTCAATGGGGATTTCCCAGAGGGGCACGTTGCGAAACACGCTGTCGTCGTAAGTGTTAAAACCCCGGTGAACGGCAATGATGCGGTCGATGCCAGAATGGTAGATGCGTTCAATGGCGCCAATCCAGAGTTTCAGGTCGGGGTTGATGGGATTCTTCACCAGCACGGGCATCTCAGTACCAAAAAGGGCATCTGCGATTTCCTGAACAGAAAAGGGGTTCACGCTAGTGCGGGCACCAATCCAGACCATGTCAATATCATATTTCAGGCACAGCTCCAGGTGGGCGGGCGAGGCTACCTCCACCGCAATGGGCAGTCCCGTGGCATCGCGGGCCTCCACCAGCCACTGTAGGGCCTCTTCACCCCTGCCTTCAAAAGAACGGGGACGGGTTCGGGGCTTCCACACCCCTGCCCGCATCACACTTACCATTCCCGTGGCAGCAAGGCCCAAAGCCGTTTCCATCACCTGGCGCCGACTCTCGGCACTGCAGGGACCCGAGATTAGAAAAGGGGTGCTCACCGGTTTGATCCAGGAAGTCAGGGGACGGAATTTTATGGCGTCAACGGCCGGCATGGAACATGGTTTTTGGTTTACCAGCAAGGGCTTTTCTGTGCAAAATTACAACATTCAGACGGATAAATGGTTCAGCAGTGTTTTCAATAATAGACCTGGGTTAAGATCATGGCTGAGAGCAGCTTTTAGGATATTGCAGTTCACCAAAAGATGCCCGGGGTAATGATTTAGGCTGGATAATAATTTATTTCAGCAGGCAGGAAGGCTGCCAGATGAATGACTGGGGAACGGGTTTTGTTTCCCGCTTACCGGTAAGCCGGGAGTTCCTTCGGGTCAACAAAGCCAGCAGGAATGACCGACTTCCGGTGGAGCCTGAAGTTTCGCCGGCCTTTTCCCAACAGCAATTCCGCCCCTTCTTCCAGGCAGACCACACCACCCCTGTTAACCCGTATCCTTCCGTTGCCGGGGATTTGAACCCTGGCCTGTGATGATATTCTGAGGGTGTCGCCTGTGCCAACGATCAATGTGGCCCCGTCGCCGATCGAAAGCAGGCTGCCTGGTTTCAGCACCAGTGAAGAGCCCTGGCTTAGTCGTACTTTTGACCGCTCCTTCAGGATGAAGGCTGAACTTCCCTCCAGGGTCAGTACCGTTGGTTTTGCAAATAAACCCGAAACGGTGTCACGGGTGATCTGATTTGGGGTCAGGCTTTGGTTTAGTTCAATGATGCGGTTTTCCTTTACAGTGACTTTTTCTTTCACAACAATGTTTCCGGTCCAGCGGACATCGTCTGCCACCTCGTAATCGTCCCAGCTTATTTCCACCCTGAAGTTGCCCTGGCTGAGCGCTTCCATTTCGACCCTTAAACCGCTGAGATAAATGTGCGAGGTATTGATGTTTTGGCTGGAGATGGTGTGATTGTTATTCCCCTCATGGCGCTGGTTTACATAAAAAGTCGTCACATTGGCCGCTGGGGGATTGCTGCCCAGGTTGAGTACAGTTTTTCCTGTAAAGGCATCCAGGTCATCCCCGTAATAGGAATAAGACACGTCCTTGTCCCCTACGCGCCGGGAGAAATATTTGATGGCGATGCCATCGCCGTCCACCCTGCGGATCACATCCTGTCCATCGGGCGGGAAAAAGTGCGTTGTTTGATCCTGATAACCTGAAAGGGGATTGGGCTTAAGCCGGAGTTCCGTTCGCCTGTTGTGATCGTAGGCCACGCAGGAATATTCCCCCTCCATCAGTTCGAAGTCCCAGTTTCCCTCGGCGCTGAAAACCCGAAGGTTATCGGTTTCGTTAAAGGGAAACACCTCTGAGGAAGTGCCTTCCAGAATATCCTTGCCTACTTGAATGTAAGCATAAATGCCCGGTGTTCCTGTGTGGCGGCAGGGGTTCAGGGTATCCCCGAAAAAATCCAGCGAATATTGCAGATAGTCCAGCTTATTGTTCAGCCCCACCTGGTGGTTTTCGAGCCATAGGTATTGGTTAGATGCCCCTTCATCCTTATAGGGGAGCAAAACCCGGATGGCATCCCCGGTGGTGACAAAATCCCTCAGAAAAAAGCGCTTCGGACCATCTTCCTTTCGGATATCCGCCGGTTCCCCTCCAGCCTGGATGAGATATCCCCGGGGGTTGTAGTCCTGGCTGGTCCATTGCATGCGCCAGCGTTCATAGCCATTGCACGACACCAGCCCGGAATGGTAGCTGCCCATCAGGCCATAGCCTCCTTCCGTGCCGAAAAAGGTGTTGGTGCCTCCGCCCGTGTAATGATTACCCCCGGAGGCGTGAAAGTTGTTGCCGCCAAACAGGTTGTGCGAAAATTCGTGCTGAATAATATTGGTGGGGTTGTCCGTAAAGTTTACATCGCCGACACACTGGATGGTTCCAAGGTCGTAGCCGTAAAAGGTATTTCCTGCTCTGAGTTCATCGGCTGGTTTATAGTTTCCCCAGCCCTGCCCGTACCTCAGCTGCCCGTATTGAAGCCTGTGGGTTAGCGTTTTGCCATCCCTTACAAAAGTGGTGTCAACATAGGTCGTATTCCTTGTCATGATCTGGATGAAGTCAAACTTCCCGTTGGGTTCCATTGCCTTGGGCTTACCCATGCCTGATGGGGTAAAGGTGTCGTATTCTGCCATATCGTTGTGGCCGTAAATGGTTTTCAGCCCCCCATTTTCATTGATGAGGCTGATGGCAGCCCTGACCAGCAAGGTCAGTGAAAACTGACCCAGCTCCTTTCCGAAATAACGGTCATTGCTTTTTGGGATTTCCGATTGCCTGATGTTGACCACCATAAAATCACCCAGCAAAACCAACCGATCGAAGGAGGACTCGCGATACAGCCGGGTCATGACCCCGTAGCCGCCCGAAGCATAGAACTCCGTGTCCATAAACTGCTCCAGGTAGGCAGGTGCATCGGTGTTGATGCCTTCCTGGATGGCTTCCGGCCAGATGTCATTCGGCTTTTGGATGGGGTCGATATGCGGGGTCTCATCATAAATGATGTTGATAAAAAGATTCAGGACCCGGTATTGCCCGTGGGGGTTTATCATATTACCATTAGAACTCCTGAGGGGAGGATTCTCCTGTGCAGATAATTTCAGGCCTGCGACCAGAAACATCATGATCAGTAAACAAAATAAGCATACGTTGTGGGAGAATCGTTTCATTCAGCAATTTCTTACGGGCACCCCCTTCAAACCCTCATAAAGGGATGCTGGATCTTTGATCAATAAAGGTATTGATTTCCCTGCTCTTTGCAATAACTGTGCCTGCGATTTATCCCCGTTGCTGTTAACCTGAAATAAAGGAAGGGCTTTTTCCCCTGGAAACAGCCTGAAAATTATTGTTACATTTGTTCTGCAACAAGCTGGCTTAATAATGGATATTTCCTCCATTCAATATAAGATTGAACACTACCTTGAGCTTGGCAAACGCTTGTTTTCCACCTCCAGCTTCCAGACCCACAGCGTGGTGCTGCTGCACATCCTAAGCCGCATTGACCGCAGCATACCGGTATATTTTATCAATACTGGTTACCATTTTCCCGAAACCATTTTATACAAGGAGGAGGTGGCGGCCGCTTTCGGGCTGCGCGTGATAGATCTTTTTCCACTGGTGCCCAAGATCATGCAGCGCAACCGGGAAGGGACCCTTCTTTTTACTTCCGATCCCGACTATTGCTGCTATCTCAACAAGGTGCAGCCTGTGGAGGGCCTGCTGGAGCTTTATGATGTCTGGATTAACGGGGTGCGTGCCGATCAGAACAGCCACCGCCAGCAAATGCAGGAAGAACTTATGGTACAGAAAAACACCCTCCGTTATCATCCGGTGTTGCACTGGACAAGGGATATGGTGGAAGAATACATTGAACGTTTTGGCCTGCCCCGTCACCCCCTGGAAGAGAAGGGCTACACCAGCATTGGATGCGAGCCTTGCACTCGCCCCGCTGAAAAAGGAGATGGGCGCGGGGGCAGGTGGTTCGGACAAAAGAAAACCGAGTGTGGCCTCAATGCCGAACTGATTGAAAAAAAAGCCTGAAATCAGCAGGAAAAGAAAGATAATTAAATTGACCTGAGATGAAGATCCTGATCACCGGAGGAGCTGGTTATATTGGCAATGAACTGATTTTTGAACTGCTGAAAGATCCCGCAGTCGAAAAGATCGTAGTTTACGACAACCTGAGCAGGCGCAACCACAACCTCTTTCTCGACCACCGCTACGAGCCGCACAAGATCAAGTTCATCATGGGCGAATTGCTCGATTCGCGCAATCTGCGAAAAGTGCTCGAGGATATTGATGTGGTCTATCACCTCGCCGCCAAGGTTTCCACCCCCCTTGCCTCAGAGCATTCACACCTTTTCGAGCAGATCAACCACTGGGGCACGGCCGAACTGGTCTATGCCGTCGAAGAAAGCCAGGTGAAGCGCTTTGTTTATCTAAGCACCACCTCTGTATACGGTGCTTCCGACGAAATGATCACCATCGATACCCCGCCCGACCCCCGGACTTTTTACGGCAACAGCAAATTGCGGGGCGAGGCCCACGTGGAGCGCCTCTTTGACAAGATGAATACCTGGGTCATCCGTTGCGGAAACGTTTATGGCTACAGTCCCAGCATCCGGGTGGATGCAGTCATCAACCGTTTTATGTTTGAAGCCAATTTTATCGGACGCATCCAGATCACCGGCAACGGAAAACAGCAGAGGGCTTTCATCCACGTCGACAAAGTGGTGAACGTACTTGCCAACCTGCTCCGCGAGGATCTGCCTTCCGGAACTTACAACCTCAGCGAGCACAATGTCTCCATTGAATCCATTGCAGGGCTCATTAAAGAAATCTATCCTTCCCTGGATATGATCTTTGTCAACCAGCACCTGGTAATGCGTGAAATCAAGTTAGCGCCCGACCTTCGCATTCAAAAGCTGCTGTCCCTCCCCCCTGTCATCATGAAAGAAGAATTGATTCACCTAAAGGATAAGTTCTCCTTCTCTTCCTTTAGCAGCTAGGATTAATCCCCAGGAGCTTAATATCCAGGCGATCTCCGAAAGAAAATAAACTGCTCGTAAGGTCCAGGCACAACCCTGTCTGGTCCATTTCTTATTCGGAGTTTAAACGTAGTTCAGACGTAGTTCAGACGTAGTTAAGACGTAGTATAAACGGTTTTACACGTCTGAACTACGTCTGAACTACGTGTCAGATACGTTTGAACTTAGGTCCGGGTATAGCCTTGAAAGGGGATCTTTACGACCTGGACTGGGAGCAATATTCAAGATTGATTGAGAACAAAGGGGGTGAGGTGAGCCTTCTTTAATTTCTCGGGGGTAAAATGAAAAAGGCTGTCTCCGCGTTGTGAGACAGCCTTTTGTTTTTTTATGGCTTGCCTGCTTTACATCAGCATAAACCGCAAGCTAAAGCCGGCATTGGTGTTGACGTTGGTAAACTGGTTCGACACAAAGGGATTGGTGAAGACCCTGTCGTAGAAGAGGCGGAAATTCACCCTGGGGCTTACCTGGTAATCAGCCGAAGTATTGATCGAGAAGGTACGCTGGCCTGCAGAGATCAGGTCCACATCTTCCACCAGCTTGCGCAGCACGGTGCGGTTGGTGCGGATCGAGAGATCAAAGCGCAGCACCAGGTCGCTTTCGATGCGCTGACGGCCTCCGCCCTGTGAGATGTTAAAGGCCAGGTCGCGGAAGCGGTAACCCGTTCCCACGATGATCTCGTTGCTGCTTACATCTGTGATCTGGTTGTTGGCAAAGCTCAGGCCGATGTCTCTCGACTTGCGATATTCGAAACGCGTCAGCAGGCTGTTCTGCCAGGTCATGTCGAAGTTTATCAGCGGGTTGAACTGTTCGCTGATGGATACCTGCGAGATCTCGTATTCCGAAATGTAGTTTCCCGAAGTGGCTTCGCGTGCCTGCTGGAAGCCGTCGGCCGATTCGCGGTAGCGGATATCGGAGGTGAAGTTTCCAATGTTGAAGGTGCTCCGGTAGCCGTGTGCAATGGTCACGTTCTGGAAGTATTTCTGCAAGGCAGGGATCTTGGAAAGGCCATCGTAGGTCAGACGCCAGCTTGGCATGGGAATTTTCAGGAAGGGCGACAGCGATGAGCCTGAGGGATCCCAGCCTGCGTATGCCGCCATAAAGGCAGGGATCATGACATCCTGCGAGGTGGGTCCATAACCCGTTGGGAACCCGGTGATGGAATCGGTGGTCTGGTCCCAGTTAGGGTTCCGGTCTGCCAAACGGAAGGCGATTTGCTGACGGTATTCCTTAAAATTCTCGAAGTTCTCGGAGGTGTTGAAACGGTTGTCGAACGATTCAAACGTAGTCTTGAAAGAGAAGAACGAAATGCTGAAGCTACCCGTTTCCATGGGACTGAATGACCCAAAGTTACCCAATGAGTCGGCTTTGAAATATTCGGAGCGCGACAGGGCATAGTTTCGGATAGCGGTAAATTCTACCCGCAGGTTAGGCAGGGGCTCAAACTGGCTTCTGGCCGAGATGTTCTGCGTATGATTTTTTGCAAACGCATTGTTGAGCATGGGGTTGGTGGTGAGCCACCCTTCCCGTGCCGCCTGTTCGCGGATGTCTTCCTGGCTTCCGAAAATAAAGCCTGTACCCGGAGACATCAGTGTCCAGTTCTGTCCCAGCAGTCCAGGGGTAGGAACAAAGCCTGGAAGGCGCGTACCATTGCTTTCGGTGAAATTGATGGACAGGTTGCGGAACCCCATCAGGAATCGCATGGTGCCTTCAAAAAGGATTTTCCCGTAATCAGGACGTTCCGGTGGAAGGGTATCCTGTTGTTGCTCTTCCTCTTGTGGTGGACGGGGCCGGCCTCCGGGTCGCCGTGGCCCGGCACTGGCCTGGCTCTTCTGATTGATTTCGCGAAGGAAGCCCACTTTATTGTAAAGGTTGACAAAGTTAGCGTTCAGGTTGAGGCGCTTGGTCTGTGAGTTTTCGACCGTGTTGCCCAGTTCCCGGGCTGCAAGGGCTGCAGCAGCCCAGTCGTAATTACCGGCATATTCGGCATTGGCATTGACCCAGTCGAGCAAGGGAAGTTTGTTGATCGGGATATTATAGGTAACCTTCATGCGATGATTGTAGAAGGTGGTGCGCCCGAAACTGCGTATGTTCTCCCAAATGGAGTCGCGTTTCCACTGGTAATCATCCTGACCCCTTTGGATACGGCCTTCCGGCTCATCGATACGGGCATTGTTGGTGGCAGTGAACTCCAGTTTCAGGCCGCGGGTGAGATCCCACCGTAAGTCATACAACCTGTTCCATGCAAAAGTTTTCACATAGTTTGGCTCAAGAAGCACGATGCCTGTGCTCTTGGGGCGCATCAGCGACTCAGCATAACCCCTATCAATATTCGTGCGGAACGACAGCATGCGGGGCATGTAGTAAAAGTTGAAGTCGCGGATCAGGCTAAAAGCCTTATGGCTGAAGAGGTTTATCTTCGAAAAGGGGGTCACGGGATCGGGGTTGGCTGTAAAGTTATAACCCAAAGCGCCGCGCCACTGCCTTTGCAAGTCGTATTCAAAGTCCACGCTCCGCGAATAAATCTCGGTAAAAGCGTAACTCATGTCAAAATTCTCTATGCCATAGATCCTCGAGGGGCCTCCGCCGGTTCGGTTCTTGGCCACATTGGTGAAGTTAAGGCTCTTGCGTCTTGTATAGTCCTGCGCCAGGTGGCGGATGGAGTCGCGCTCAGCTTCGGTCTCATAGGTATCCAGATCATCCTTGAAAAGGATATCAGGGTTCAGCGGGTTATATTGCGGGTTGCTGATGGCTTCCGAGAAGCTGAAGTGCATGGGGATGCGCAGCCCGAAATCCTGCGGGAAGAAACGCCCCAGTTCCAGGTTGGTGGCCAGGTCGTAGGAGGTAAGCTGCTCTTTCGAACGTTCGTTTACCTTTTGTTCAATGCCACCAAATCCCGGCGTACTTAAAAAACCGGCCAGGGTTACATTACCCAAATCAGCCAGCGTGGCATTGAGGCGGCCGTTGGCAGCCCAGCCTCCCTGGTCATCAAATTCATAGAGGCGTAACTCGTTGACCCACACCTCTGCCGATTTGGGACGGCCATCGTCAAGGGGTGTTGTGAAAGTCTTGCGGGGATTGCGTACACCCACCATGATCACCTTTATGCTGCTCAGCGTAGGGGTACCAACAATGGTCATTTTGTTGTTACCATCGGGCTGGGTGAAAGGCACCGTCATGGTTACCCCAGTGGAAGCATCGCGCGAAAGCGAGTTGCGCAGCAGTTTCAACTCCTGCAGTTTGTTGAATTCCAGGTCTATCTCATTCTCTTCGGGCCAGATGCCTCGCTCATTGAGGGCGCTGGTATTCCAGGCCGTAACCCTGAGGGGGACCTCGTATTCATAATAGTTGCTCGTAAAGTCCGATCCCAGCCTGACAAACACCGTTAGTTCGTCATCGCTCAGGTCTTCGGTTTGGCCGGCAGCTTCCGCGTGAGCGAACATCTTCAGGCGGTTGTATTGGCGAACATCCAGATCGGATGTCTTGTAAACGGCACGGGCATCTCCGTCCTTCAGGCCGAAGACGCGCAGCGACAGTGACTGCTCATTGCGCTGCTGCAGGGTCGTGGTGCCCAGGTCGATCTCGCGTTCAATGCCGGGAGGCAACACATAGGGCACCGGCGAACGCTGACCATTCTCTTCCAGGTTGACCGTAAACACCTCGAAAGAAGTGTCGTCATTATCAATGGGCACATATTCACCGGGGCTGGTCAGCGAACGGTCATAGGTGCGCCAGGTTCCGCGTACCAGTTCCAGGGTGGCAAAACGGCAAATAATAGGTTCTTCAAAGCCCTTGAAAAACATGCGCAGGAAACGAATCGACTTGAAATCCTGGATGTTGCCCACAGCCTGACGGTTGGGGTCGCGAAGGGGGATCTTAAACTGGTACCAGCGGATATTCTCCACTTCATTGTTCGCCAGCCTAACGCTGGTTTCCATCACATCGGTGATATAGTTCTGCCCCGAAACCATGTCTTCAGGACGCAGACTCACCTTGTACTGGAAATAACGTTCCGCTTCGTTCAGCGTTCCGTCGCGGTTGATATCTTCGGTGTTGGGAAGATTGGTGGCTGAGGTGGGATAAGCCTCAGGCGACTGCTCCGCTGTCGGACTATTGCGCTCGTTGCCGTTGTAACGCTTGTAACGGTCCAGGATGCTCACCTCCTCCGCATCGTAGTTGGTGCCGCGATAGTAATGATACAGGTCGGAAGACGGATCCTCCAGCGACTGCTGGTAAGCCAGCGAAGAGGTGCCAAAAAGATTGGCGATCACATCCAAAAACTGTTCAGCGAAAAATTCCCGTTCGCGTTCCACACTTAAGCCGTCAAGGCCCACATCCTGATATTGCCGGGAAGCGAGGTCGTTGTCGAAAGCATTGACCACCGCCTGCACTGTGGGTACGATGCCCCAAAAAGTGGTGTCAACATTGATCATTTCTTCGGTAACGGGCAAGCCGTTCTCAAATGCCTTGCGGCCATCGCGCAGCACGTCTTCTGAGACATCCCCAAGGTTAAAATACAGATCCCCTCCCGTATGCTCCGGATTGTAAACAAAGGGATCCATCATCCAGAACTCAATGTACTCGATGTTCGATGCTTCAAAATCTGTTGTCTGTAAGCCTCTTTGCACTCCCCCCCAGCGTGTTTCCGGGTCAATCAGGCTGCCGTCCTGGGCTATCCCCCTGCTGTATGGCGAGGAAAGTGCATCATAGTTATATTGTCCTCTTTCACTGGGATAAAACGCCATGTTCATAATGGCAATGGGCGAGGGGATGCCCGTGGGACTTTCCTTGTTGGGCCATATCTCGGTTTCGAGCACTTCCCTGACAAAGTGGTTCGACCGCTGATTGACGTCATTGCGTAAATGGGTGGGCGTCAGGTTGCTTACCCGGGTAAACAAGGGGTCGATGATATACCATGCCAGTCGGGCTACATTGTAACGGAAGGCTAAATCCGTTCCCGGTGCACCTTCTGGAAACATCCCCGACATGAGCTGATTCTGGGGTGTGCTGGCAATGAACCAGGTCTGCACATTTTTTAAATCGATTGACGACTTACTGCCTTCAAAATCGTCGATATAAGCCGTTCCGGCGCTGCCTATTCGGCGCGAATGCCCGGGGATCAGGTTGGCAAATTCACCCACGAAAGTTAGGCGCGACGCGGTATTGCTGCTGAAGAACGGGAGCTTGTCAAGCACTTTGGTGAGCAGCAGCGACTCGGTGGAATAAGTCGTGTTCAGTCCCCAGATGGTATTGGCAATCGGTTCATCCCCATAGTTCACCTTTTGTGTCAGCGGTCGCTCTGACAGGCGCATGATGGTGGCACCCACATTGAAGTTATCGCTGATGCGGTGATTGATATGGGTTCCCATCAGGGTCTTCGTCTGTATGTTAAACAGGCTGGCGCTTTCCAGCGAAATGCGTATGGGTGTGCCCGAGTTGAGGATCCCTTCGTTGATGATCCTTACGCGGCCAAGGGTATAATCCACGGTAAAGTCCACATTCTCGGTCAGCGGTTGTCCACCAGCCGTTACGATCACTGAGCCCGGGGGAACGTTGATTGCATTCAAGGGGATCTCAGAGCCCGACGAGGACTTGTAGGTGCCCTCCAGCATAAAACGGTTGCGCTCAGGAAACTGCTGTGCACGGTATTTGGTGGTGGTATACAGGGAATCGAAGGCGTATTTGTCACCCAGTTCCGGGTCCTGCAGCATTTCGCGCAGGTGCGACCCGAAGGGCTCCGCCACCGGGAAATAAATGCGACCGTTACTCGACTGTATGGTACCCCCCTGCGTGGCCGCCTGGTCCACAAAGTCAAACACCCCATCGGGAATGGGGTCGAGTTGTGTGTTCAGGCGATCAAGACCCATCACCCGGATCAGCGGCTGGCCCGATATCGGTCCCTCATCGATAAAGCCTACGTTTACGCCCAGTTCCTCACTGTCATACAGGATGTTCAGCCGAAAGTCCTGGGCGTTGATCTGGAAGGCCCCCAGACTGTAAACGTTTTTCATCATCAGGTCCCAGATGGGCAGACGCGTGTCAACCGCAGTACTCTTCAGCAACTTTACGATGAGCGAGTTGGGGGCATTGACCTCGTTTGAGAATTCACCCACCTGGTAAGTCGTGGTGTCACCGATCAGGGTATACTGGAAAGCCACTGCAAGCACCTGGTCGGGATTGACGGCTTGATTCAGTGAAATAAAACCCAGTTTGGGGTTGTAAGTATATTCGTTGGTGCGCAGTAGCCGGGCGTTTTCAACGTTTTCAAAGTCTGTGCCCGAAACAAAGCCTTCAGGACGCTGCTGCAGATAGCTGTTGGCCTGCGACAGGTCTCGGACAGGGGAATCGAAAAGTGTCGAATAAATGTTGTTGGAGTTGTTGGAAGGCGCGGGGTTGAAGCTACTCCCCACTGCGGGGTTGTTTGGGGTCGACTCCCCAAGGTCGGCCATGGCAACGATGTTACGGTTGTTTTCGGTGGCAGCCCCAATATTGGTGATCCACACCTCCAGCCGGGTGATGTTGATATTCGAATTGATGATGGGCAGCATTGACATGGCCTCATCATATTTGTTCCGGAAGAATTGCCCGATGAAATAGTGGCGGTTTTCCTCATATTCATCGGCCTTGATCTCAAACTGGGTCGTCTGCGCGCCGCCCGAGACTTCGATCGTTGATGACTCTGTCTTTTGTTGCGAGAAGACACTGGTAACGGTGGTGTTGCCAAAACGCATCTGGGTCTTGAAACCAAACAACCCCTGTGTTCCCGTAATCAGCGTCCCGGGCAGTGGCAGCGTCACGTCGCCCGCTTCCACCAATTGCAGAATTTCATCTTCTGTTCCCCGGTATTCCACCTTCATGCGGTTCTCAAAGTCGAAGGTGGCCTCGGTGTTGTAGTTGCTCTGGATGTCAATTTTTTCCCCGATCTTGGCCTGAACGCTCAGCTGGATCTTTTGCTGGAAATCAAAATTAGTGGTACGTCGTCTTTTCTCGTCCAGCGAAGGGTCGTCGCGGCGGTTCGACATGACGCCAAAGATCAGTTCAGCTGAACCGGTGGGTCGGATGTCAATGGTGCTGCCCCCAAAAATGCGGTCGAACAATTCTCCGCCAACATAAATCTCAGGAATCACCCCTTCGCGGCGCTCAAAACCCTGGGGGGTAGCCTTATCTCTCCAGTACTGCTGAAGTGCGTGGTCGAAATCGTATGCAAGGTAATCTTCAAAACTGATGTATACAGGGCGGCCAATCATACGGTCGCCCACCTTGCGGGTCTTGACATACATCCCCGATTCCGGGTCATAGTTGATATCGGTGGTGACGTTGGGCGGATCGGCTAAATAAAACCCTCCCTGGGGAGATTCGTAAATAGTGTATTGATCCTCATCTTCATAGGGATATGGAAGGGTAACCGGTTCAACGGGCTGCAGGGTATCCTGCGTAACAACGGGGGGTTGTTGCAACTGTCCTGCTGAGACTCCAACTGAGAAGGCGTCCAGCGCAAACAAGGCAAGGGCCCCAAATAACCAGGCCCCTAAAAATACAATAACAACTCGCCTAATAAACACCAATGTAGTATACGATTATTGCTGAATCAGAAACTTTTTAATGCCTCCTTCACGAGCTCCTCGGTAGTAACCGGGGATCCCTGCTTCTTTTTCAGAATGGCAGCAAGGGCTTTTTGCGCTGCATTTTTAGCAAAGCCAAGCATTACTAATGCAGATAACGCTTCTTCGTGCATAGTATTGTTTGTAAAAACCAAATTTTCGTCTTTAAAAACCCCTTCTTTTTCGAGCCGGTCACGCAGATCGACCACGATACGCTGGGCCGATTTGGCGCCAATGCCCTTGATAGATTGCAGCATGGAAACATTATTGCTTACAATGGCGGTTTTCACTTCCGTGGGGTTCATCGACGAGAGCACCATGCGGGCCGTGTTGGGGCCGATGCCACTCACCGAGATAAGCAGCCTGAAAAGCTCGCGCTCATCCACCCCCGAAAAACCGAAAAGCTGGTGGGCATCTTCACGGATTACCTGGTGGGCGAACAGTTTCACCGAACCCTTTTCAGGTAGCTGGGAGTAAGTGTGCAGCGAGATGTGCAGCATATAGCCAACCCCATGACAATTTACTACCACAAAGGCCGGGTTCTTTTCTTCCAGCGTTCCTTCAATAAATGCGATCATGCGTTTGGTTTTCGGTCGGTAAACAATACCGTGACCCGAATTTCCTCCGGGTCACGGCAAAGATATATAGAAAATAAAATGAAAAAGCCGTGAGATGCTATTGTTTTACGCTTTCAATGGCATTTTGCAGGGCTTGGTCTACCAGTTCTCTTGGGGGCTGGGCAATCAAACCATGTTCAACGAGGAATTCGGTGGTCTTACGGGCATGAATAATGTCGGCCTTTGCCTGGTCGAAAGCTTCCTGCCAGGTCATGGTTTTGCGGGCTACCCCATCCTTGATGGCCTGCATGGCCACGTCGGCGGCTTCCACCGGGAATACATCGGGTTCGTCCATCTTAGCTGTGATGTTGTCCGGATCAATACCCCTTTGTTCGGAGTAACGGGCAATGGCATGTGCGGCGGCAATGGCCATGTTGTCGGTGATCTTGCGGGCTCTTACCATCAAGGCGCCCTTCAGGATGCCCGGGAACCCCAGTGAGTTATTCACCTGGTTGGGAAAGTCACCACGCCCCGTAGCCACGATATAGGCCCCGGCTTCCTTGGCAGCATATGGATAGATCTCGGGAACCGGGTTTGCACAGGCAAACACAATGGGCTTGGGTGCCATGGCCTTGATCCATTCGGGTTTGACCACATCGGGCCCCGGCTTTGAAAGGCTGATCAACACATCGGCATCCTGCATGGCATCCATGATATCTTCAACAAAATCGGGATTGGTCACCTGGCACAGTTCCCATTTGCGGTAAAAGCGCTTGTCGGCCTGGATGTCCTTGCGGTTCAGGTGAAGACTGCCGTGAGAGTCAAACATAATGGCACGTGCGGGGTCAGCTCCTGCAGCATGAATGATGCGGGCGATGGTGGCATTACTGGCACCCGCGCCGTGATACACGATCTTTACATCTTCAATTTTCTTGTCAACCAGCTTCAGCGCATTGATCAGGCCTGCCAGGGTCACGCAGGCTGTACCTTGCGCGTCATCGTGCCAAACGGGGATGTCGCACTCCTCGCGAAGTACATCCAGCACCCGGTAACAATTGGGCTGAGAAATGTCTTCCAGGTTGATCGCCCCAAAGCTATGCTGAACCATTTTCACAAACTCGATGATCTTCTCGGGGTCGTTCTTTCCGTCCTTGCCCTTGCTGTCCACACAGAGGGCCACGCCATCCACCCCGCCCAGGTATTTCATCAGGAAGGCTTTGCCTTCCATCACACCCAGTCCACCCGGAGGCGTGCAGTCGCCATCGCCCAGCACCCGGGTTGAATCACTTACAACTGCTACCAGGTTGCCCCGGTTCGATAGTTCGTACGAGATATCGTTGTCCTCGCGGATGGTCGTCGAGATCTTCGACACCCCCGGCGTATACCAGGCGTTAAACCAGTTAAAGCCCAAAACCGGAGCTTTGGGCAAGGTTTGCATCTTGCCGCTGTAAAACTTGTGCGCCTTCAATGCCAGTTCCTTGTAAAAGAGGGTCTTGGCCTTGGCTTTTTGTTCCTGGGTGAAGTCCTCGGGGAACATCTCATCCAGGTTGTCGAGGGTCAGATTCAACTGCTTCATGAGTTCTGGTTTTATGTTTGAGGTAAAGATATAAATTTTGATTAGTTCGATACCTGCTTTTGATTTATATTTTTTTTGCAGGAGATATTGCAGGAAAAAAAAGCCGGGCTCGATCAGGCCCGGCTAATAAATTTCCGTATGGGTTTAGTTCATTTCGATGATCTGGAACAGGGCATCGAGTTTTGGGGTCAGGATAATCTCAGTACGGCGGTTTTTGCGCCGGGCTTCAGCGTTTTTTGCCGGGTCAATGGGCAGATGTTCGCCACGCCCTGCCACGATGAAACGCTCGGGTTCTATTCTGCCGTGCTTGAGCAGGATCCGCACAATGGCTGTGGCACGCAATACGCTCAGGTCCCAGTTATCGCGGATGGAGGCCCCGGGACGCAAAGGCACATCATCGGTATGGCCTTCGATCATGATGCTGATGTCGGGGTTTAGTTCCAGCACCTGCGCCAACTCTTTCAGGGCCGACTCGCCCTTACTGTCAACGGTCGTACTGCCTGAAGCGAACAGGAGGCTTTCTTCCAGCGAAACATAAACCTTGCCGTTCCTGGTCTCCACTGTCAGGCCATTGTTTTCGAACCCAAGCAATGCGCTCGATACCGTTCGCCGCAATTCCTGCACCACCGCCTCCTGGCGGCTGAGGATGCTTTCCAGTTCGTTGACGCGAGCTTCCTTGGCGGCAAATTCCTGCATCAGCGCATTAAGGTTTTGCTCTTTTTCCCGCAACTCATCTTCGCGACGCTGAAGGTCTTCCTGGGTCTCCTGAAGCTTGCCAAGGATCTGCTGCGTCTCGGTGGCTCGGCCTGCCAGCAGTTTCTCGTTCTGCTCCTGCACCAGGGCGTAGGTGCGGTTCAAGGCCTCGTAATTCTGGGTCAGGTTGCGGATGTTGGTCCCCAGACGTGTGGTATCTTCCACCAGTAGCATGTGGTGGCGGTTCAGCTCGCTGATCTCATCGTTGAGTCCTGCAATGCGTTCGCGTGCATCCTTATTGTCGGCCAGCAACTGGTCAATTTCAAGCGAGCTTTCAAGATAACGCGCCTCCATATCCTGGTACTTGCGCGCCGATACACAACCGCCTGCCATCACGGCGGCCAACAGCATAATGATTATCAGGTTCCGGTTCATAGTTGTGGGGTTTGATTCTTGTTTTTATATAAAAAACGAAATGGTTTTTCCATATTGCTTGAATAAGTAAATGTACGAAAAAAGGCTGAAGATCCGCCTGATTTGAACGCCTGTCATTTAAATATCCGAATCCAGATCCAGCCATACAGGGCAGTGGTCAGAATGCACCACATCGGGCATAATACCGGCTCCCTTCAGCTGCTTCTCCAGGTTGTCAGTCACCATGTGGTAATCAATGCGCCAGCCCAGGTTCTTCTGCCGGGCATTGGCCCTGAAACTCCACCAGGAGTATTGGTGTGGAGCCTTGTCAAAATAACGGAAGGTGTCGATATGCCCTGCCGTAAGGAAACGGCTCACCCACTCGCGCTCCTCGGGCAGGAAGCCTGAAGATTTGGCATTTCTTACCGGGTCGTGGATATCGATGGGCCGATGGCAGATGTTGTAATCGCCTGCCATCACCAAAAATGGACGCTCCCTCCTGAGTTCCAGGATATATTCCAGGAAATGCTCCAGCCATTGCATCTTGAAGGCCTGGCGCTCATCGCCGCTACTGCCGCTGGGATGATACACGCTCATCACCGAGAGCGGGCCATAATCGGCGCGGATCACGCGTCCTTCCCTGTCGTAAAGGGGATTGCCCATTCCATATTCCACGTGATCGGGCTCCTCGCGACTCAGAATCGCAACCCCGCTGTAGCCCTTCTTTTCGGCCGAGTGCCAGTAGCTGCGGTAGCCCAGCTCTTCAAAGTGAAACATCGGAATTTGATCGGGCTGGGCCTTGGTCTCCTGCAGGCATACCACATCCGGTCGCTCTCCCTCGAGCCATTCAAGGAAACCCTTGCTGATGGCTGAACGGATGCCGTTAACGTTATAAGAAATGATTCGCATTTGTTTTTGGTAAAAGGACAAAGATAAGGGTTTTGAATGTTTGAATTGAAAATGGTTAGAAAGAGCTTTTTGCTTTGATGAGGAAGAAGCAGGCATGCTAAAGATCTTGATTGACCGGGAAAGCTTTTAAGGCCTGTTTAGTCTCTTGCAGTTTTACACTTCAGACATAGTTTAGACGGTGTTTATTCGGTTTAAACCGAATAAACACCGTCTAAACACCGGTTAAACCCCTAAGATGGTTACTGGAAATAAGGATTAAAGCAGGCAGCAAAAGCGAAAAAAATTCCCGGGAAGAAACCCTTCATTAAGTTTAATTTCATTGGCTTTTTAAGTCAACGATATGCAAAAGCATGTTGTCAAAAGATAATTCCTGGAATAAAAGGCATTTCCCCAGCTCAGGCAGGAATAGGAAAGAAAGAATGAAAATGGGAGATTACAAAAGGGATCAGGGTGTGTTAAGTTTTTTCTTGTAATAGTTCGAATAGAGTGTCACCGCAGGGTTGTGTCCTGTAACCCTGTCCTTCACCAGAAAGGTGGTTACGGGCGCTTCCGAGTATTTGGTGAACAGGATATCGTGGCCAATGCATAAGCCCACGATCAGGTTCAGGTCGGTCTTGAGGTCGTTGAGGATCATAGCCTGGCCTATTGGGTTGCAGATGGCTTCATAGCGCTCGTCCCTGATCTGGCTAAGCTGGTAATCCTTCTTGTCGATGCCCGAGAATTTACAGCAAATGGTATGGACAGTAAATTTGCTCTGGAGGATGTCCCTCAGTAGTTTTGCCTCGTTGGTCAGCCCCACACAATGGGCTAAGCCAATTGTTTTATAGCCCATCTGTTCGGCAAAGCCGATAATCTCCTCCAGGCGGGTCCATTCCATATAGTGTTCGCCTTCGATCCGGGTTGACACCGCCAGCATCTTTCTGTTTTCCTCCAAACCAAGGGCTTCCCGCACAGGGCCGTCATATTCGCTGAAATCCTGCCCCCGGACGCAGTCCTCGCCCTGGTAACAAGGATAGGTCTTGCATCCAGAACAGTTTACGGTTTTTTCTTCCATCATTCAAAGCATTTACAGAAAGAATTCCCAGGTTCTTTCTTTTTGGATAAGATCATTCAAACTTAATAAAAAATCACCGCATCCTGGTTTTTAGGGTAAGATTGATTCAGAAAACCCTTTTTTTAAGCAGGAGAGGGAAGGTCATGCCATTGGCTTTGCCCTGAGGAAGAGATTAATGCTGCAATACCTTTCCCTTTTGTCAATTATTGAATATATTTGCATTCAAGGTGACAAATCCTGACTTTCAGGAAGTTCCTTTCGGGAACCCCTATTTCTCAAGTCAAACTAAAAACGAAGCCTTATGGAAATCATTACAGATTCAACGCTTGACAGAAACCTGCTGGGGCTCAATCAGGAAGCCATGAGCCATTTGGAAAAGGCCAGGAAATGGACCCTTTTCCTATCGATTATGGGCCTGATCTTTATCGCCCTGATGGTGCTTACACCCTTTTTCGCCATGCGTCATTTCGCCCTGCCCGAAATGCCCGCTTTTGGCACCCCCATGTTTACCCTGATTCCCTTGCTGATCTTTGCGGTGATTTATTTTTTCCCGTTCTGGTACCTGCTTCAATTCTCACGCCTGTCGAAATCGGCCCTTGAAACACGTGACGAAAATACCCTTGCACGTGCTTTGCATTTCCTGAGACTGCATTATCAGTATATGGGTGTGCTGGTCATTATCGGGGCCGTGATTTATTTACTGGCCATCTTCGGGATGATGGTCGGAGTAAGCATGATGAACGCCTTTTAAGGCGGAACTTCAGCATTCTTTTTTCACTTCATTCAGGCCCTGAATGCCCTGGATGTTTGTAACCATTCATCAAGGTTAAAAAGTTTGACTGATGGAAAAGATCAGTATCATCGGTGTAGATGCAAACAACCTCAGCCAGTATCCTGACGTGGTTTGCTTTATCAACCCAAAGCATCCAAGTTTTCCCCATAAGACAGAATGGCTGAAGCAGCGTTTTTCGGAAGGTTTGCAAATTAAGCTGTTGTTTGTGGAAGGCCAGAAAAAGGCTGCCGGTCTGATTGAATATGTCCCTGGACAGTTTGCCTGGCGTGCCGTTTCGGCCGAAGGATACCTGTTTATTCATTGTATTTTTTTGTATCCAAACAACAACAAGGGAAAGGGATATGGTTCGTTGCTGGTCGAATCCTGCCTCGAGGATGCCCGGGAAAGCAATGCCCTCGGGCTTGCCGTGATAACCAGCAAGGGTTCGTTTATGGCCGAAAGCAGGTTGTTTCTGAAGAACGGCTTTGAACTGCTGGAGGAAGATGGTGCAGGCAACCAACTATTGGTCAGGCCCCTGAAGGAAGGGCCCCTTCCGCATCTCAACGACTGGAAAGCCAGGCAGGCCGATTTCCAGGGCTTGCATATCCTTTATTCCAGGCAATGCCCCTGGGTAGCCCGGCTGATTGATGAAATCAGGGAGGAGGGTCTTGAGGACAAATTGAAGATGCAGATCAAAGAGTTGACTGTGCCGTCTGAAGCCCAACAGGCCCCTTCATCTTACGCGGTATTCAATCTCTTGCATAATGGCAGGCTGCTGGCCGACCGTTATGTTTCGGTGACGCGGCTGAAGAATATCCTGGAAAAGGAAAAACTCCTCTGAGCAGGACAATTAAGTAGCTCATACAATTACCTTCCTTTCAGGTTTTCTTTTTTTTTATTTTTTTGACTTCTTGGGTGATGAAACTCTTCGTTGAATTTACATAATTGCATATTATTTTTATATTTGCGAATGATTGGTTTATAAAGTCTTTGATGATCTTCTGCCCGATTTTTCTTGTTTTTTGCTGTTTCCTCTTTTTGTAAAAATATTCATAAGCCATGAAAAAAAAACATTTCGAAGTTTTTTTGATTGCTTTATCGATCATGGTGGCTATCCTTGGGGTGCCTAAGGAAAGTTTTTCACAATCCATAAAGCGTCAAAGCATATCTGCCATGGGTTCAAGTACATTGACCGACGGTATCCTGGTTTCACAAACCGCAGGGCAAGCTTTCAACACCACTGGCATTTCGGATAATAAGGTTGCCATCCTGCCAGGCTTCCAGCAGCCCAATACTTTGTCAATAGAAGCGTTGACGGAACTTTCCCTTGGGGCTTTGGACCTGAAGGTATTCCCCAATCCGGCCAGCTACTCTTTTACCTTACAAAGCAGGGAAGAGCTGGAAGAATCCATTATTCAGGTGTGGGATATGGAGGGACGCCCCATCCTTGTGGAAAGGGTACAGAACCTTCAAACATTCCGGATGGATTGTGAATCATGGGTCAATGGCATTTATTTTATTACCGTTTCGGATCAATCCCAAAGGAGTAGCACATTTAAACTTGTAATCTCAAAATAATCCTGCGATGAAAATCATAAAACAAATTGTTTTGCTTGCAAGCGTCATGGTCTTTTCAGCCCCGCTTATTGCACAGTCGAGCCTTTCCGCAGAGGTCTCACAAGCCTACACTTCCTTCCTGTTTACCGCCAGTGATGGACAACAGCTCAACAAGGAATACCTTGGAATTTTCAATGGTGCCTATGGTTTTGGATACCGGTATGTGACCGATGGCGGCTTCGTAGTCCGGTCGGTGATTGGCATGCGAAAAGCAGGTGCCAGCCTGGTTTATGATGACATGAACTATTCCTGGGACCTGCAATATGCAGATTTAAAGGCTGGCCTCGGCTACATGTACAGGTTTGAGAAAGTCTTTCCCTACCTGGTGGCCTCATGGTACACCTCTTACTTGCTGAGAGGCTTCCAGACCCTTAATAATGAAGATTTCAACATCACTAAGGCTGATTTGCTGAAAAGGTGGGACTATGGGCTGGTCATTTCCCCCGGGGTTGAATTAAAGCTGTCGGAATCTGTTGCCGGCTTTGCCGAATTCAATTATATCCGCGGGCTGCAAAACATTGAAACGGATGAAGGGCAAAAAGCCAGCAATGTGGCTTATTCCCTGACCCTGGGTCTTTCCTTTAACCTTTCCAAGTAATGATTAACCTAAAAGCAAAAAAGATGAAAAATATTTTATACCTGGTTGCATTGCTGTTCACAGCCATGACCCAAAATGTTTCCGCTCAGAATATTGGGGACCTCAATGGGATTTATTACCAGGCGGTGGCCGTTGATGAAACCGGCCAGGAGATCGTGGGTATGGATATTGAAGGCAAGCCCTTGTATCATAAAGCCATTGGGGTGCGCTTTACCATTACCAAAGGACTGAATGGACCCATTCAATGGCAGGAGACGCATACCACCACCACCGACAAGTATGGCTTGTTTTCACTGGTCATTGGCCATGGAGAGCAAACGGGAAACGGCGGCTATGAAAGATTGCTTGATTTACCCTGGATTGATGCCGATCAGTTTCTCAAGGTTGAAATTGCTACAAGAAACGATGGCAATTACAAAATGGTCAGCTACCAGCAATTCATGTCGGTGCCCTATTCCTTTTATACCGATGACATTGCCGATAATGCCATCACCACCGAGAAGATCCTCGACTATACCATCCTTAACCAGGACATGTCCACAGGGAGTATTGATACCCGTACCCTCCTGGATTATACAATTCTGAATGAAGACATTGCCACGGGTTCTGTGGATACCAGGACCCTGCTTGATTTCACCATCCTCAATGAAGACATTGCTACTGGGTCGGTTGATACCCGCACCCTGCTCGACTTTACCATCCTGAACGAGGATATTGCCACTGGCTCAGTCGACTCCAGGACAATCCTTGACTCCACCCTGGTCAACCAGGACATTGCCACCGCTGCCGTTGATACCCGCACCCTGCTCGACTTTACCATCCTGAACGAGGATATTGCCACGGGCTCCATTGACACCAGGACCATTCTTGACAACACCCTCCTGAATCAGGATATGGCTACTGGTGCCGTGGACACACGCGTTCTCCTTGACTTAACCATCCTGAATGAAGATATCGCCACGGGTTCGGTGGATACAAGGACTTTGCTGAACAATACTATTATAAATGAAGACCTCTCCACGGGTTCTGTTGATTCTAGGGCCATCCTTGACAATAGCCTTGTGAATATCGACCTGGCAACGGGTGCAGTGGATAGCCGCACCATTTTGAATGAAACCATCCTTAATGAGGACATTTCCAATTCAACCATCGACCTGACTACCAAAGTCACCGGCATTCTTCCGGTGGAGAACGGTGGGACGGGACTGGACGCCAGCCTGGCAGGCGACGGGCAACTGTTAATCGGCAATGCTACAACCGGTGATTTCGACATTGGCAATATTTCTGCCGGTTATGGCATCGTGGTAAACAACTCCCCGGGAGGGATCCAGATCGCCTCTACCATTACTGGCGGGGTCAACTCGAATGCCAACACTACGGTAAATCCCGGAAACATTACTGCTGGCTCAAGATGGCTTTCACCTACCTTCGTGCTTCAGCAACCCGAGGACTTTCCTGCCGTTGAGATGGGCGATATCCTCATTGCATCGGCCGATGTTAGCCTGCAAGGCTGCCTGATGAACGTTTACCTGGAAAGCGTGAATAATGGCACCGCCCATGCCAGGGTAGCCATTTTCAATCCGGGGAATACCCCCGTCAATTTAGGCAATGGGGTTAACATCAAGATTTTGGTTGTAAAATAAGGCCTTGATGGTCATTTCTGGCCAGATTCTCCATAAAACAAAAAACCGCCCGTTTAAAAAGGCGGTTTTTTGTTTTTCTGAAAAAAGGATCTGCAATGTGCGGATCACAGGGATTTTATTTTATCATAAGCCTTCCCGAGAACGACTGGTTTCCGGTGAGGATGCGGTAGAAATAAAGCCCTGCTTTTTCCCTTTCGCCGGCAAAACCATTCCAGAACCAGGTGTTGATGCCGGGAAGACCTTCCTGCTCCTGGCGAAAGACTTGCTTACCCTGCAGGTCGAACACTTCCAGTGTCACCATGCCTGCACGGCTTAGGGGTATTTCAAACCAGAAGCCTTTTGCAGATGGGTTGGGGTATACCTTTGCCTGGTTGTTCAGGGTTTCAAGGGGTTCTTCCGATGAGAGCGGCAGGCCGTGATCAGGGAAGGCCACCGTGGAATAGAGGCGATACTCACCAGGCTCAAGGGTGATGGCATCCGTGGTGTTGGTAACATTCAGCGTTTGTCCGCTGAAGTATTCGTGCCAGGTGCCCGTTTGCTGGAAGTTGGGAATGGTGACGAACTCTTCGATTCCAAAGTTTCCGATGATGGTCACCTTATTGTTGGGATGGTTCAGGTGAATCCGCTTGACATTGCCCGCCAGGTCCAGCGTAAAATCTTCAGTGCTGAATACCTCCTCCGAGGTTTTCAGATTGGCCATCAGCGAATAAATGTCGTAAACCCGCTTGCGCCTCCAGTCATCGAAGTAATCCCAGCGCACAGGTTTGGGATCGGTGCGGCACTCATCACTGATCTCCCCGTTGTGGGGACAGTAGTTGATGGAATAATCGTAGCCCAGCTCGCCAAACTGCCAGATCATCCTCGGGCCGGGGATGGTAAGGAGAAATGTTGCGGCCAGCTCGGCACGGCGCAGGGCAATGCTCAGATCCTTGATGTTGTATTGCGGATTATTTGAATTACCATAGGTAATGTTCTTGTACATCATCCTTTCCTCATCGTGGCTTTCCATATAACCCACCAGGTGGGGGTTGTCGTAATCCCTGGCGTTATAGGAGATCCACTGGAAATTGCTCTCGGGGATCCAGCCCATGGCCGCTTCCAGGTAGTTGTGGTTCATGTTGCCCCAGATCATCATCCCGTAATTGGCCAGTTCCTTCTCCTCGCTGTTGTCGGTGAAATGCTCAAGGATGACATAGGTGTCGGGGTTGACGGTCCAGATATGGTCAGCCATTCTTTTCAGGAGTCCAACCCGCACGGCATCATAATTCCAGCCCTGACCTCCCGACTGCACATTGGTGAAGCCCTTGGTGAAGTCAAAGCGGAAACCATCGACTTTAAACTCGGTCAACCAATACTCATTCACGCGGTCAACAAAGGCCTGGGTATAGGGGCTCAGGTGATTGAAGTCGGCACCCCAGCACCAGGGCTCGTGGGGGCAAGTGACATTGTACCAGGGGTTGTCGGAAGAGGGCTCCCAGAAGTTTTCGCCCGAATACATATGGATCAGGGGAGATTGCCCAAAGCTATGGTTCAATACCATGTCAATCACAACAGCTATGCCGCGGCTGTGGCATTCATCAATGAACGCCTTGTAGTCGTTCATCGTGCCATAGGCCTTGTCGGTGGCAAAGTAGAACGAAGGGTTGTACCCCCAGGAGTTATTGCCTTCGAACTCATTGATGGGCATCAGCTCAATAACATTTACGCCCAGGTTCTGCAGGTAGTCGAGCGAGTCCCTGACCGTTTTGATGGCACGGGTGTCCACAAAGTCGCGGATGTGCAACTCATACACTACCATATCCATTGGGGCAGGCGGTGTAAAATCAGTCACCTGCCATTGGTATTCGGCCTTGCCTGGATGGATGACACTCACGATGCCTTCGGTCTTGCCTGCAGGGTAAGGCTTCAGGTTGGGGTAGTTGAAGCTTTCGATCCACTGATCATTCCAGGGATCGAGAACCTTATGCGTGTAGGGGTCGGCCAGGCGTATCTCTCCGTCAATATAATACTGATAGGCATATTCGGTATCGGGGGTTAGGCCGTCGAGGGTAATCCAGTAATATTCCCCGTCAGGGGTGCGGTTCATATAATAGTCCTCGTCGATTTCCCATTCATTGAAATCGCCGATCAGGAAGACAAATTCCTTCATTGCTGGCGGGTCGTGCAAAACCAGTGTCACAGTACTTGCATCCAGGTAGTTGGCCCCGCTGATCAACCCTTCGGGAAGGGCTGCCACAGGCACGCTGCCCCTTACATAAAAGTAAGTGGTGGCCTCCACGGTTTCTTCGTTCTCGTCTTCGGCTACCAGCCTTACATCATAACGGCCTTGGCTTGTCGCTTCCCAGTCATATGATAAGGTAGCCTCGGTGGAGGTGGAAGTAAGTTCATCATTAACAAAAAGGGAAATCAAAACCGCATCGTTGGCAGCGCCCGAAATAGTGACAGTTTCTCCCAATTCAAAGATGGGTTGCAGCCCGATGGGCGATGTGATGGTCACGCTCAGGCCCGCCTGCACCACTTCCAGGAAAATGTCAGGGCTGGTCTGAAGATAAGGATCATTGGCCGAGCGAATCACCAGGCATATTTCAGTAATCTGCAGATTTTGGGGGACGCCATAAAATTCGCGGATGCTGGGTTCAAGGATGAGTTCATACAGGTTGTCGCCTATTTCCGTCCACTGGGGTTGGGTCTCGTTTTCTCCCCAGTCGCCGATCACATATTTCCAGCGGCCATTGTCACTGGGGTTGGTTGCACCTTCGATGGTTACTCCCGTATGCGAATAAATATTGCCATCATAATCTTCAAGGGCAGTGCCAACGGCATTGAAGGTCAGCACCACTTCATCGGTAGCAGTGGGTAGAGGCGGGTTCATGGTGACCTGTGCGAAAATCCCCTGCAGGCCAAAGCCCGTTAAGAGGAAAATAAACAGGGACAGTTTGGGAAAAGCGTTTTTCATTGATGTAAAATATAGATTGACAGGATAATAATTAAACAAGAAAAAGACGCCAGATGTTTATCTTTCAGGCAAAGCAAAAATACCTTAAATTTGTGATATGTCGGGAAATACCTTTGGAAGCCTGTTACAATTAACGACTTTTGGCGAGTCGCATGGTCTTGCTATTGGCGGTATTCTGGAGGGTTTCCCTGCCGGTATTGACATTGATCTCTCGCTGGTGGCCAGGGATATGGCGCGCCGCCGCCCGGGGCAATCAAGCCTGACCACCCCCCGCAGCGAGGAGGACCAGGTGGAGTTCCTTTCTGGAATCTTCGAAGGCCGCTCGCTGGGCACTCCTATTGCCTTCCTGATCCGCAACAAAGATACACGTTCAAAAGATTACAATGCGCTCAAAGATGTCTACCGTCCTTCGCACGCCGACTATACCTGGGAGAAGAAGTTTGGCCTGCGCGACCACAGGGGCGGGGGTCGCTCATCGGCCCGTGAAACCGCAGCCCGCGTTGCAGCCGGGGCACTGGCCAAAATGCTGCTGGCCAGGGCAGGGGTCGAGGTGCTGGCCTGGGTTTCTGCTGTCGGGCCTTTTGAAGCCCGGGTGGATCAGGATACCGTAAACCCAGATCAGATAGAGTCCAACCCCTTGCGCTGTCCTGATCCTGCGGCCGCCAGCCAAATGATGGAATATATCGAACACCTGAAAGCTGCGGGCGACAGCACCGGCGGGGTGATCACCGGCTTGTTGCGGGGCGTGCCTGGAGGACTGGGAGAACCTGTCTTCGATAAACTGCAGGCCGAGCTTGGAAAAGCCATGCTCAGCATCAATGCCGTGAAGGGCTTTGACTATGGCAGTGGCTTTTCGGCCGCCGCCATGAAAGGCTCCGAGCATAACGATGCCTTCAGCACAGGCCCCAATGGGGAGGTGATAACCCTCACCAACCGCTCGGGGGGGATTCAAGGGGGCATCAGCAACGGACAACCTATTTATTTCAGGGTGGCATTCAAGCCCGTAGCCACCATCGCATCGGCCCAGCAAACCATCAACAAAAAGGGCGAAGCGGTGACCCTTGAAGCCAAAGGCCGCCACGACCCCTGTGTGGTGCCGCGCGCCGTGCCCATTGTCGAGGCCATGGCTGCGCTTACCCTGGCCGACCACCTGTTACGAAATAAGGTAGCATCCCTGTAAGGGAACAGGCCTGGTCTTTCGTCTGATATTCTGTTTTCAGATATATAATATTTTTGAAACAACCCATTAAAGCATTACAGAAATGGTTAAGAAAACGCTGAAAATTGCTGGCATCATTATTGCCTTTATCCTGTTGTTGCTCCTGATTTTGCCCTTTGCTTTTAAAGGGCGCATCGTAGAAAAGGTAAGAACCGAGATCAATAAAAACCTGAACGCCACCGTTGAGCTCGGCGACATTAGCCTGTCGCTGATCCGCAACTTTCCCAATGCCTCACTGGGTATGAACGATTTGAAGATCATCGGGGCGGAGCCCTTCGCAAAGGATACCCTGGTAGCCATCGAGCGCACCCGCCTGACCATCGACCTCTTTAGCCTCTTCGGGGATGGTGGCTTTGAGGTCAAAAGAATCAGCCTCACCCGGCCCGATCTTCTGCTGAAGGTGCTGGAAGATGGTACGGCTAACTGGGACATTATGAAGGAAACGGAAGAAGAGGAAATTATTGATGAGGAAGCCTTTGTGCTCCACCTGAAAAGCGTGAAGATCGCTGAGGGCAAAGTTGCCTATCTTGACGATGAGGGGGAAATTTATGTGGATGTTGATGACCTGAACGGAGTTCTAAAGGGCGACCTGAGCCTGGATGTAACCGACATCTCTACCCGCAATGCCACCATAGGTTCCTTCAGCCTGCGCTACGGACAGCTGCCAATCCTGTCGAATATTGCGGGGAAGGTTTCCGCTAAGATGGAAGCCAATCTGGTGGATTATGTTTACACCTTCAGCGACAATGAATTTTTGCTGAATGAACTTCCCGTGAGCTTCGACGGGATGATTTCCCTTCCCGGTGACGATATCGTGATGGATTTTACCTTCAGTGCCCTTCAGTCTGATTTCAAAAACTTCCTGTCCATCATTCCTGCCGTTTACACCGAGGACTTCAGTGCCCTGAAGACCTCCGGCAGTATGGAGCTTGAGGGTTTCGTGAAGGGGACTTATAATGATGATGAAACGCCTGGCTTTGGCCTGAAGCTTGGCATACAGGACGGGATGTTCCAGTATCCTGATCTGCCGGCCTCGGTGAGCAATGTGCAGCTCAGGCTGAATGTTGATAATCCCGGCAAGGACCTTGACTTGACAGTGGTTGACCTGCCTGTGTTGAAAATGAACCTGGGCGGCAATCCACTGGATGCCAAACTGACCCTGAAGACACCGGCCAGTGACCCGGATATAGATGCCCTGCTCATTGGTCGCATCGACCTGGGTGAGCTCGGCCGTTATTACCCCCTGCCTGAAGGGACCACCCTGAGGGGCATCCTGGACAGCGACCTGCAGGCCCGCGGAAAACTGTCGGCCATTGAAAACAAACAATACCAGGACTTCTTTGCCGAAGGGCATTTCAAGGTGAATGAACTGGTGTATGCCTCTCCCGATTTGCCCCAGACCGTGGAGGTGTCGCGTGCTGAATTGCAGCTTTCGCCCCAGTTCGTTAGCCTCCCCGCCTTCTCCCTGAAGATGGGCGAGAGCGACCTGAATGCTACTGGTCGAATTGACAACCTGCTGGGCTACCTGCTCGATGACCAGTTACTGAAGGGAAGCTTTGAAACCCGTTCCGACTTCTTCAACCTCAACCAGTTGATGGAAGGCCTGCCCGAAGATGAAACGGAAGATACAACCGAACTGTCTGTGATCAAGGTGCCCGCTAATATTGACTTTACCCTGCGTTCACGCTTCGAACGCCTGGCCTTTGGCAAACTTGACATCACCGATGCAGCAGGGATGATCCGCCTGGCTGATGAAAAGGCTATACTTGAAGGCCTCAGCATGGACCTGCTCGGGGGTTCGCTTTCCCTGAACGGCTCCTACAGCACTGCAGGTGATTTACCTGAAGTGGATTTTGGCCTGGATATTTCGCAGTTCGACATTCAGCAGGCATTCAATGCCTTTAACACATTTCAGATACTTGCTCCTGTCGGGGAATATGCCCTGGGTAACATTTCAGGAAAACTGAATCTGAGCAGTATGCTCGATAACTCCCTGAAGCCCTTACTGGAAAGCCTCACTGGCTCGGGCAGCATGAGTTCACCGTCCTTGTCACTGGAGGGTAGCCCAGCCATGACCAAGCTGGCCGACCTGACCAGAGTGGATGCTTTTAATCAAATCTCCATTCGCGACTTGATGCTCAGTTTTGAATTTCAGGACGGCAGGGTGGATGTGAGTCCCTTCAACCTGGAATTCGGGCAATCGAAGGCTACGGTCAGTGGCAGCAACTTCTTCGATCAGACCATCAGCTATGTGATGAATATTGAAATGCCTCGTGAGCAGTTTGGCGGGGCTGCCAACCAGGTGCTCGATAACCTGGTGAACCAGGCAGCGGGAAAGGGCTTGAATATCATCCCGGGCCAGACGGTAAACCTGGATGTGATCATTGGGGGCACTTTTACCAATCCTGAAGTGAGCTTTGGCCTCTCGGGGCTGATGGATGATTTGACGGGGCAAGTTCGCGACCAGCTTGAGCAGCGCGTGCTGGATGAAGTTCAGGTTGTGCGTGAGCAGGCAGAGGACCGCGTGCAGGAGGAAGTTGATGACGCCCGCCAAAAGGTCCAGGCTGAACTCGATGCCCGGGCCGATCAGATCATGCAGCAAGCACAGCGTCAGGCCGATAACCTCAGGCGCGAGGCAACCTCAGCGGCCGAACGCATCCGCAAGGAAGCCCGCGACCAGGCCCAGCGCCTCGAGAACGAAGCTTCAGGCCCCATCGCCAAAGCAGCAGCCCGCCGTGCCGGTGAAGCCCTTATCCGCGAAGCTGATCAGCGAGCCGCACAGGTGGAACAGGAAGGCGAAAGCAATGCCCAGCGCATTGTCAGCGAAGCCCGGCAACGCGCCGACCGCATCCGGGCAGGGGAAGAAGGTGAGAATGAATAATGAAAAATGAAAAATAAAGCATGAGGCGTGGGGCATTGTGCATGGAGCAAGGGGAAAACCTGAAACCTGGAACATTGAACCCTGCCTGCCAGCAGGCAGGCTTGAACCCCTAACTACAAACCCCTAACCTTAAATCTTTTTCAGGAAGCTTTCGGCATGCACCACATATCGGGTGTGCGTTCCCATGCCGATCTGCCCTTTTTCGTCATAAGCGCTTACGCGGAAACTAAGTTTATTGCCTTCCACTTCCAGGAGCTCGCACTCAGCCGTGACGGTCATTCCCACGGGGGTGGCCTTGATGTGGCGGATATTGACTTCTGTG
The DNA here is from genome assembly GCA_036351255.1 of Bacteroides sp. Classification (NCBI taxonomy): domain Bacteria; kingdom Pseudomonadati; phylum Bacteroidota; class Bacteroidia; order Bacteroidales; family Bacteroidaceae; genus Bacteroides; species Bacteroides sp. The sequence goes on along the minus strand of JAZBOS010000115.1, from coordinate 16,183 downwards.
CCTACTGTAATGAATCCTTCTTCCAGGAAAGGCTGCACGCTGAGGTGGGCGGTGTTTTCCATCAGCCCGATCATGGCAGGCGTGGAAAAGACCGCTACGATGCCCGATCCGTAGGCTTCGGCCGTATCCTTTGGCGTTACCTTCAAACTAGATTTTCCTTTGATGCCGGGTTTCAATGTATGGACCATAGGGTGGTTTTTTTGCAAAAATAGGAAAATCAGCCCAAAGCGATTTCATTTCCTGAAGTGAGGCCGATCATTCTCTCCATTTTTCCCGGATTGGAATGCGGCAATTGTCAATTCTGTTTCGTAAAGGGTTCAGCACCGAATCTTGTTTGGATCAAATTCTTTGTTCGACCGTATCATAAACGGGTCATAAACGTTTTAAAACGTTTATGACCCGTTTAAACTACGTTTAAAGTTCGACCCTGATACGACCCTGGATCCTGGAAGGCAGGGGTGACCTAAAAATGAACCCTTTCCTGTCTGTATGAATTAACAATCAGGATGTCGGGCCGGAAAAAACAAACCGCACCGACATTGCTGCCGGAGCGGTCATCCACCAAAATACAGGATACGAATCAGGAGAAATTTTTATCGGTTTTCAGCACGCTGAGGGCTGATGCCTGCCGGGCGCTTCACACAGTCGCCGGTAACGGCTTCAGTGGTTTGTACGGTTTGTACCGCTGGGCTTCCGCAATCGCCGGCAGCTTTGACAGCTGCAGTTTGCACTGCGGGGGTTCCGCAATCGCCTGTGGCGCTGGTGGCGGCAGTTTGAACGGCAGGAGTCCCGCAATCACTGGCAGCTGAAGTGCTGGCAGTCTGAACGGCAGGAGTTCCGCAATCACCGGCAGCAGAGGTGCTGGCAGTCTGAACGGCCGTGCTGCTGCAGTCAGCGGCTTTGGTTGCATTGGCTGTCTGGGTAGCGCTGCTACCGCAATCGCTTGCTGCTGCCTGGGTACTGGCGGTTTGGACTGCCGGTGTGCTGGTGCATCCGGCTTCAGCTGTTTTGGCTGCTGCCTCACAACACGCTTGTTCAGTTTTGGTCTCTTTGGCTACAGGTTCGTCTGCAAATAATACCAGTCCGGTTCCAGCAAAAAGAAAGAGCCCGAATATGCTTGTTAAAAGTACTTTTTTCATAATTGTCAATTTTTAGTGAGAGGATGTTATTCTTATTTAGACCAAATTTAAATAAAAAAACTTTTGAAACAAACATTTTATTCAAAAAAAATCAAAAAAAATCATCGTCAAATAATTATAAAATGTACACCAACAAGATAATTATATAGCTCTGGTTAAAACCGCTGAATAAATAATTCTACTTAAGGGGTTGATAAGCAATGGGTTGACTAAAATAGTTTCATGAGTAAGTTGTTTATTACTTTGCTTTCAAAAGGTCTGATTTGTTATTATTTTTACAGAATGAACGGGTTTTCGTGATTTTTGAGGGGTTTTCTGATAAATTTGCAGGTTCGGGTATAGCCACGAAAATGCTTATTAATACTATCTATTTGAATTGTTATGATAAAAAAGAAATGGATCCTGATCAGCCTGGGGATAATAATCCTTGCAGCGCTGTGGTATTTTTTACGTTCTGAACCGGTAGTGGTTGAGACCATTACTGTTCCGGTTGAGCGCGGCGATTTTAAGATCACGGTTTACACCAGCGGTGAGCTGGAGGCCAAGAATTCGGAAGAAATTCAAGGGCCTTCCAATTTGCGTTCGGTAGGGGTTTATAACGTCCAGATTGCTGAGTTGATTCCCGAGGGAACCGTTGTAGATGAAGGCGACTGGGTGGCTACGCTCGACCGCACCGAAATCACCAGCCGCCTGAAAGATGTGGAAACCGAGCTGGAAAAACTGCAGACCATGCATACGCAGACCATGCTTGACACCACTATGGATCTTCGCAATGCGCGCAATGACCTGATCAACCTCGAGTTCAGCTTTGAGGAGGCGCAAATTTCCCTCGACCAGTCGCGTTTTGAGCCCCCGGCAACCATCCGTCAGGCGGAAATTAATCTGGATAAGGCGCAGCGGGCCTACGACCAGGCCAAGACCAATTATGAATTGCGTCAGCGGCAGGCACAGGCCAAGATGCAGGAAGTCAACGCTTCCCTCAGTCAAATCCAGCGCCGGTATGATAACATCGTTTCGGTGATCGACGATTTTGTGATTTCTGCCCCCCAGGATGGCATGGTGATTTACCGTCGCAACTGGGATGGCACCAAGGTCACCATCGGATCGCAGATCAGTACCTGGGACAATGTGGTGGCAACCCTGCCCGATTTCTCCGTGATGATGTCGCGAACCTTTGTCAATGAAGTCGACATCAGCAAGGTGAAGCCCAACCAGCCCGCCGAAGTGGTCGTGGATGCCTTCCCCGAAAAGAAGTTTACGGGCTTCGTGACCGAAGTGGCTAATATCGGCGAGCAACGCCCCAACCAGGACGCGCGGGTGTTTGAGGTGAAGATCCAGATCAACGAGGCGGATACCATCCTCCGGCCGGCCATGACCACCAAGAACACCATCATCACCCACGTGGAGGAAGATGTGTTGTTTGTGGCTATTGAAGCCATTCACGGCGATAACGATCTGACCTGGGTGTACCTCCAGGACCACAACAAAGTGGTGAAGAAGGAAGTTTCTGTTGGGCTGCGGAATGAAAACCAAATCATTATTGTGGAAGGCCTGAAAGAAGGCGACCAGGTGTTGCTGACCATTCCTGAAAATGCGGATGAGTTAAAACTCATTGAACTTTAAGCGGCTATTGATGGAGTATTTCGAAAAGTATTTCTATAACCTGAACATTGCCTTTGAGGCAGTCATTGCCAATAAGTTCCGGTCGATGCTAACCGCCCTGGGCATCATTTTTGGTGTTGCAGCAGTTATTGCGATGCTGGCCATTGGCAACGGGGCCCGGCAGGAGATCCTCGAGCAAATGAAGATGGTGGGGGTGAACAACATCATCATACGGCCACTATTTGCAAAGGACGAAAGCCAGGACGAGTCCCAGCGAGGGAAGTTCTCGCCGGGGCTGACGCTGGCTGATGTGGAAAGCATCCGCGAAGTTGTTCCCACCGTAAAGAAACTAAGCCCCGAAGTGGAGATCAGCACTTTTGCCATGAACGAAGGTATCCGCAGGCCGGTCAGGGTAGGTGGCGTCACGCCGGATTATTTCGAGGTGTACCGCCTGAAGATCGCCCAGGGCGAAATGTTCTCGGAGGCCCACCTGAAAGAGGGCGCCCCAGTGGCCATCATTGGCAACAACATCAGGGGCATCTTTTTTGGCAGTTCAAATCCCATTGGTAAACAAATCAAGGCTGGCAGCAATTGGCTTACGGTAATCGGGGTGGTGGAAGATCGTCTGGTTACCGAGGATGCCATTGAGAACCTGGGGGTGAGTGAATTCAACAACGTGATCTATACGCCGGTGCAAACCCTGCTGCTGCGTTTCCAGGACCGCTCGGCCATTTCGGTAGCAGAACTGCAGCAGAGCAGACGAGGTGGAGGCCGCGGGCGCGGTAATTTCGTCGTAATTGGCGGGGTGGCTGCTTCCAGTGAGGAAGACCAGGCGAAGAATTACCATCAGCTCGATCGTATCACGGTGCAAGTGGAAAATTCCGAACAACTGACACCTTCGGCCGATGTCATCCAGCGCATGCTGATTCGCCGGCATTACGGTGTGGAGGACTTTGAGGTCATTGTTCCTGAACTGTTGCTGGAACAGGAACAGCGCACCAAGGATATTTTTAACATTGTGCTGGGGGCTATCGCCGGTATCTCGCTCATTGTAGGCGGGATCGGCATCATGAATATCATGCTGGCTTCAGTGATGGAACGCACCCGTGAGATCGGTATCAGGCTTGCCGTGGGTGCCCGCAAATCGGATGTCGTGTTCCAGTTTCTCTCAGAATCCACCATTATCAGCGTCAGCGGGGGCATCCTCGGAATCTTCCTGGGTATCGGGCTCTCAAGGGCCATTATGCATTTCACGGATATTCTCACCATCGTATCGCCCGAATCCATCCTGGTCTCCTTTGGGGTGGCTGCCACGGTGGGCATTGTTTTTGGCTATATGCCGGCGCGTAAAGCCGCTGAAAAGGACCCGGTGACCTCGCTCAGGTATGAGTAGGAAGTCGAGGTTAAGGTTAAGGTTGAGATTGAGGTGGAGGTTGAAGTTTGGCGATTGAGGAGAATTTCTGCTCCTTCCCGGTTGAAAGCAATTGGCAAGGTGGAAGGGTTTGGGCTTTTGGGAAAATTTTACGATTTTTGTTTGTAGTAAACTGAAATCATTAAAAGCCAGCGATATGAAAAAATTTGCAATCGTATTAAGCGGATGCGGGGTCTTTGATGGGAGTGAAATTCACGAGGCCACCCTCAGCATGTATGCCATCAAAAGGCAGGGCGGGACCTATGATGTGTTTGCCCCTGACATTGTGCAGCACCACGTGGTGAATCATATCACTGGGCAGGAGATGCCCGAGACACGTTATGTGCTGGCCGAGTCGGCACGCATAGCCCGCGGGAAGATCCAGGCGCTGAATCATTTTAACCCTGCTGATTACGATGCCCTGCTGTTTCCCGGCGGATTCGGGGCAGCCAAGAACCTGAGCACTTTTGCCTTTGATGGCCCCGATTGTAAGGTTAACGAAGATGTGGAAAAGGCCATAACCGGGATGCATCGTGCAGGGAAACCCATTGGCGCCCTTTGCATCTCCCCGGTGCTGCTGGCCAGGGTTTTGGGTCAGGGCGAACTGACCATCGGGAAGGATGAAGGCACTGCTTCAGCCATCGAAAAGATGGGCGCCATCCATAAAACCACCGGGCACGGGGATGTAACCATTGACAAGCAAAACAATCTGTTTACTACGCCTTGTTATATGCTCGATGCCGACATTGCCCAGATCGGCCAAGGGGCGGAAAATTTGGTGAAGGCGATGATGGAGGAGATGAGAAGGAAGTAGGGGTTGTGGAGGTTATCATTGTTATCATTCCTGCCTGCCGGTAGGGAGGGTTGTCTTTGTTGTCGGATATCTGGGACAAGGCGTACAATTTAATCAACAAAATAACAAAGACAGCCTGACAACCTGACAACACTTAAAATGCTGCTGCTATGATCTTCCCGTGGTCAAATGCCAGGGGCGGCAGGTCGTTGAGGGGGAACCAGCGGGTATTGCTGGCATCGCTGCCGGCTTTGGGATGGTGGCTTTCATTTGCACGGGCAAGAAAGGCTACGGTAATGGTGCGGTGACGGGGGTCACGGTCGATGGCACTGAAAGCGCCTATCTGAATAAAGTCAAGTCCTTTAAGCCCTGTTTCTTCTTCCGTTTCGCGGGCTGCACATTCTTCGAGGGTTTCATCCATATCCATAAAACCGCCGGGCAAGGCCCACATCCCCTGGAAAGGGGGTGAGGCACGCTGTATCAGCAGCACCATCGTTTGCTCTTCTATCTCCTTCAGGATTACTGCATCGGCCGTAATGGCCGCACGGGGATAGGCATAGGTGTATTCCATAGCTGGTATTAAATGTGGAATCGGTGGTAATCCTTAAGCTCAAACTCCTTGCGCTTGATTACCTCCTGCGTTTTTTTGGCGATGATTATAAAAACATCCAGCTGCTCATCCCTAAACCACTGGATGGCTTCGTCATCGCCCCTGGAGGCATCGGCCAGCTTCAACAATAGTTCAAAATCGTGCTTTTTTAGCCAGTAGTAGGCTTTTTTGTCGTCCCACACCGCTTTTGTGAATGCCCCAAAATGGGGAAACTTATTTTTCATCAGCCAGTCGAAAGCCTCCTCGTTCAGGTGAATGGCATTGGCAATGGCAGCGAGTTCAGGATAGCCGTTTTTGAGCAACCAGTAAAAAATGTCGTGGTTCTCATCAATGGCTTCCGAAAGAGCGATCAGTATTTTTGGAGGGTAATTTATCATAAGGATGTTGCTTATCTGATCAGATACATTTTCCCCATTTCGCGGTGGAAGAAACGGCTTGCTGCGGTGGGATTTCTTTCGATTTCCTCACCGTTAATGTTGGTGATGATGCGGTAGAGATACACGCCATTGGCCAGCCTGTCGCCATATTCATCGGTACCATCCCATGCGTACTGGGTGATGTTGCGCCCGATGCGCAGGGGCCCCAGTTCTTCCATGTCGATCTCTCGCACCACCTTTCCGGTGATGGTCAGAATCTGTATGCGGAAGAAGGTGGGCAGCTCCGACCCCGTAAGGGTAAACACAAAATGGGTAGCCGTGCTGAACGGGTTGGGCCAGTTGAGTACTTCGGTGATGGTGCTGCGGTTGATCACCTCGAAGCTCACCGTGTAATCTTCATCGCCTGATTCGTTGAGCGACTTATCGGAGGCCTGAATGCGCAAATGATAGGTACCATCCTCAAGGAATTCGGGATCGTACTCGATGACGCAGGTGTTGTCGGGCAGGCTGGCAGGGAAGAATCGCATTATCTCTTGTCCGCCCTCAGTGAAATAAACCCTCTGTGATTCAGGCTGCAGGGGCGTCTGCAGGAAGACTTTTAACAGGGAGGTGTCGTTGAGCAGCAGGAACTGATTTTCATCGTTGAGGGTGATACGGACGTGGGGCTTGGGTGATACTACTTCCCCGTCGAGAATGCGGATACCATCGAAGGTCACATCGAGCAGGGGGTTGGCCTTGTCGCGTTCAACATAAAAGGGCAAGCTGCCAATGTTGTTAAAGAGGTATTGTTCCAGCTGATCGTTATCAGGATTGACCTCTATCCAGAAGGTGTTGTTTCCCAGCAATCCCCGGGTGGAGAACTGAACGGTATCGATCAGGCTCTGTCCTGCCAGCAGGGGCGCCTGGCGGGGATAGGCGATGGGATGCGTCTGGCGGTTCTCGTCCACAATCCAGTAGCGTACCAGCAAGCTGTCCATATCGTAATTGCTGATGTTGGTGATGGCCGTGCTGAAGATCAGGTCCTGCCCCTCCTGCAGTGTGTCGGCCTGGAACACAAAATGTTTTCCCGGGTCAAGGGCCGCTTCCGGGATCCCTTCGTGTAATACCTGCCAGCGATCCATCTGGGCAGGGGTGCGGTTGATGTTGTCGAACATGTTTACGCGCAACTGCAGCAAGGGATATTGACTGGCATCGATGCTGTCGCCCAGGTTGTGGATATCGGTTTGGCTGGGCGAAAGGTCCTCGTAAAGCAGGACGGGTTCCCCGCCGGGTTGCATTGCAAAGACGTCGAGGCTCACTTCATCAGTATTGGGCTCTTCCAGGCTGTTTTGACGCCAGTGGATGGACTCCCAGCTGCTGGCAGGGCCGATGGGTTCGGAAAGGATGAAGCCCCTGTTCCAGTTGGTTTCCAGGCTGTCTTCGATCTGGATGATGGAGGTGATGGTTTGACCGATGGCTTCATTGGCTGAGCCGATGGCTTGCCCTTTCTGTCCCCAGATGAGGTAAGGCAAATTATTGGGCAGGTTGCGTATCAGGCCACTGCCAAAGGCTTCAAAGCTTTGTTTGAGTTCTTCAGAAAAATTCTCTGCATAATGGTTGCGGTGGCTCCAGGCCATTATGTAATGATCATCGGGGATGCTGTCGAGAAAGATACGCACGCGCTCACGCCACTCATCGGTATGTGTATAGAAATCAAAACCTGTCCGGCTGCTTACTGTGCAATGGTTATTGCCGAACTGCCCCAGGCCATCGCCCTGCGGAATGCTTAGCCAATTTTCGCCGCTTACCGGGTCAAAAACAAAGAATACCATGCCATGGCCGCTGGTGCTCAGGCAAGACCAGACGCGGGTCAGCACGCCATTGACACGCAGCCAGTTTTCAAAGTATTCCATATAAGGGTAATAGCCCGTCTGGGCGGCAACAGTGATCCGGTTATTCTCAAAATCCCAGAGGCGTTCCGTTTCATTGTAATTAACATAACGATAATTATTCAGCCCAAACTGGTCGAAATGGGCCTGGCTCCAACCCCTTTGCCCGCTGATGTATTGAAAAGAGCTGTTGCGCCAGTTATATTCGCCGGTATAGGTGGAGTCCTGGCTCACCCGCCAGAAATAAACCGTGCTGTCGGTCATAGACAGGGGAGGGCTCCAGGTGATGACCCCTGTCCCGCTGTTGATGTTTTCCCTTAAGGGGTTCAGGAACCTGGCGTTGGTATCCAGTTCAAAGGTGTAGTTGCGCGCCTCCCCGAAAGGGTTGCCCACCGAGGCCTTAAGTGTGACCTGTGGTTCGGGAACCACTGCGTATTTTGGTGGATAGACCGGTTGCAGGTCAGCCGATTTGATCAGCAGGCTGGTGGTGGCCAGATTATTGGATTCGTTGAGTTCTTCGATCTCATTGTAGGCGTCCAGCGTGGCGGTAAAATAATTCAGGCCAATACCATTCACCCGGTCAATGGGCAGGCGGAAATCTACGTCACTGCGGAATAGTGGGGTAGTCACCCGTTTCAGGTAGTTTTTCGTACTCCCATCGGGCAGGGTATGGACCAGCTCTACCATCATTGAATCGGTAATGGCTTTCCCGATGTTTGTGGCCCTGAGCCGCACGGTGAAGGTATCCAGCTCAGCGGTAACATCCTTTGGGATAAAGGAAATGTCGGGCTGGGTCAGCCTGTAGTCAGGCTGGGGGAAACTGTTGATTATCAGCGCGGGATCGGCGTGCAGGGCTGAGTAAAGGCTGATGTATTTCAGCGAATAAATGGGGGCCTGCAGGTCGCGGATGGTCTTACGGATGTTTTTACCGATAGACTGCCCATACATATCATAGGACAAATTCCCGAAAAAGCGGTTGGAAAATTGGTGAAGGTCTCCTGTTCCTGCAAGGGTGGTGGCTCCCATATATCCTATGGCCCCCTTGTTTTCAAGCAGGACAAAATCTTCACTGGTACTCAAATAATTGCCGAAAAGGTCACCCGAATAACAGGAGTTGGCGGTTACGAAGGGATAGCGGCCTGCGTTATCGTATTCGGAAGGCTGGTCAATGCTGATGTCGAAGCCAACCCCTGTGGCGTGGCCAAAGAAGGTCATCAGCGACACCCCGTTGTTGATGATCTGTTTCAGGGAGTCGCTCTGGTTGATCTGGATAGGTTCGGTGCTGCTCTTCAGGAAAGTGCGCACATACCCTCCGAAATAGGGTGCTTCCAGCTTTTCCTTGTATTGCCTGAGGTAGTTGTAGAGGAAAACCTGTTCGATCTGGCTGCTGCCCCCACCAAAATGCAGGATGTTTTTCATCCAGTCCTGGGGCTCTTGCTGGGCGGCTTCATATTCGATGACCTTATTGAGGTAAAGGTTCACGTGGGCCGGGTTGCGAGCTGAAAGCCTCCCGGTGGCCAGGGCGGGAGCATATTGGTAGCCGTCGAGGCCCGCGGTGATCAGGGCATCCGAGCTTCTGTCCCCAAAAGAAGGCACCAGGTTGGCAGCATATACCGAAGCATTTTTTCTTGCACTGCGGGCGTCAATGCCCTTGCCCACCAAGAAGAGGTACTCGGGAAGTGCCTCGGGATTCCGGTCCATAACAAAGCGGACAAAGTTGCGCAGGGCCAGGGGGTGCTTGAAGGTGCCATAGGCATATTGGTGCATGAGTTCATCCACCTCGGCCATCAGCACCTGTTGACCCGTGCTGTTGCGGTAGTTCATATATTGGGTGGCGGCATCCCACAGGCTGTGATGGGTGATGAGCAGGTAATCGGCCTCCAGGTAGGGTGGGCTGCCGAAATTTCGGAAACGGGCAAATTGCGAAGGATTCGTGCTTACTGGTTGAACCTGATCCACGGCTTTGATCCTGGCAGAGGAGGTCAGGAAAAGGCTCCTTAACTGGGTTCCGTCGGGCACCAGGGCTTTCCATTGTTCACCCTCCAGTAACACCGGGATCTGGCGGTTATTGCCCAGGTCGAAGACCCATACAGTATCATTTTCTGTGGCGTCAAAACTGCTAAAGTTGATCAGCGTCTTGCTTTCATTGCCTGCCGGGAGTTCCAGTTTCAGCTGGGGCAGGTTGCGCAGGTTCCAGCTATGGGGATAGCGTACCTGGATGTAAATAATGGCGCTACGGTCAACGGGGCTGTTCAGGTTGTTGATGGAGGTGAACACAAAGGGGGTGCCCGCAGGGTTTAATGATGAAACGTTCACATTACGGGTAAACTTCAGCAGTTTATAGCCGTCATACAGGGTATCGATCAACTGGCTGGCAAACTGGATCTGGAGGTGGTGATCCGGACTTAGGGTGGCATAATTGGAGGCACCAGCCACAGCCATATCAATTCTGGCCTGTGGACCAGCCAGATAAAGGTTGGGGGTAGGAATGGTCTTGCTGCGGCTCTGCCCCAGGGTGAGGGCAGCATCAAACCAGCCTTGCGCCTGGGTGTATTCGGGATCGGTGATCCCGACATTATTGGTTTCCCCTGCATAATAGGTGCCGGTATAATCCTGGCGTTCCGTATGCCAGAAATAAGGGGCTGGGGTATACCCTTCAAAGTTAATGTCGGTTTCCAGAACAAAACGCCGGTTGTTCAGCAAGCTGTTCCAGGTGAGGTAATAGGTGGCCGTGTCGGTATAAAGGCTGTAGTTGGGGTTGGGATGAAACTGGGAGCCCTTGTAAAGCTCTTCATCCAATTGGCCGTCATTGCGATCGCCATAAAAGAGGATGTAATCTCCGGGCTGAAACAGGCCGCTTTGCTCATTGGCGACCACGATGGGCTGTTCCTGCCCCCTGAAGAATAGTTGAAAACTCCTGGGATCAAAGCTTCCCAGGGGTACCCCTGCATCCAGCAAGGCGCCATAGCTGATACGGTAAAGGCCCTGTTCATATACCTTGATGGTGAAATACTGCTGGTTGTAGTTGATCCATTCGTTGCCAAAGGGCGCCTGGCCAAAACTCAGCAGGCCTAAGAACAGGAGGATGATATGTATTAGGGTCTTTTTCAATGGTATAGGTCCTTATTCTGCCGTTTCATTTCGTTCCCTGCGGTCGATGTTAAACCGGAGGGAAAAGATATTGGAATAGAGGGCAACGCTTTGGTCGCCAACGTCGGTTAGCGCATAATCGATGCTGAGCCGTTCGCCCAGGTTGATGCCCAGGCCCATATTGAACTGCATGCTTCCGCGGGTGGTTTCATCATTGCGGGTATAGCGCTGGTAATTGCCAAGACCGGTACGCAGAAAAACCAGGTTTTTATACGACAACTCAAGCCCCAGGCTGGGGTCCAGACTGAAGGGGTCGCCCTTGATCATTACGTTGCGGCGGCCATCGGTGGTGATGACCATATCGAGGGAGGCCTGTAAGCCAAAGTCCTGGTAAAAGCTGAACTGCCGTGCTGCACCCAGGACTATCCGTGGCAGGGTGACCTCCAGGCTGCTCTCGGGGATTTCATTCCCCGTCAGGGTAAACACTTCGCGCATCTGCTCATCGAAGTCATAGCTCCAGGCATTGAAGGTAGAAGTGATGTCGCGTCCCACCGCCGCAAAGTGCCAGTCTTTCCACTGGTATTGCAACCCGATATCCAGCCCGAAGCCCCAGGCGCCTGCAAAGGAACCCGCAGTGCGGCGGATGATCTTGGCATTGGCCCCGATACGCAGGTTTTCTATATTGGGAAACAGGCGGGCATAGGAAAAGAAAACGGCATTATCGGAAGCTGAGAACGAACGGATGCGGTCGTAGTTGATGTTGCCTTCGGCGTCAATAAGCTCTGAGGTGTCGGGAATATCATCCACCCCAAAGCGGATGAAGGATACGGCAAAATGGTTGTTGTCGCCAGAGCGAAAAGCCAGGGCGCCGTAGTCATAGCGCGCAATGCCTGCGAAATACTGGGTGTGCATCAGCGAAAGCTGCAAATTCGACTGGATGCGGGTCAGGCCTGCCGGGTTCCAGTAGCCTGCCGTGGCATCATTGGCCAGGGCAGTGAAAGCATTGGAAAGCCCCAAAGCACGCGCACCGACCCCAATGCTCAGAAACTCATTGCTGTACTTGGGGGCCTGGGCCTGACTGCCAAAGGCAAGCAGGCTCAGGAGGGAAAAGAAGAATAGGATGCGGCGCACTTCCATTGGCAGACAGATATCCGTTATTCAACCCAAAACCGGGCGTCCCAAATATACAAAAATTCAGGGGGATTTTTCGGTGGAAATACGGAAGCTGTCCTGCAGGAATGCCCGGATTATTTTGCCAGGGGGGATGGCTGCCCGAAACGTCCGGCAAAGACTTGTTCTTCAGGTGTCCTGCGGCGCCGCTCATTGTATTCCATTTTGGCAAATTCCTCGGGCAACTGCTCAGGAGCAGCTTGGTAGCCTATGGCTGAAACCGTCAAGGGCTGAAATTCTTCAGGAATATCGAAATTTTCTATGGCCTTCTTTTTTGAAAAACCACCCATCTGATGCATCATCAGCCCTTCCTCCATCACCTGGAAGGTCATATGGCCAATGGCTTGCCCCACATCGTACTTATAGATGTCGCTCTCCTTGCCGGTCATCTCGTAATGCTTACTGCCGATAGCCATCACCAACACCGGAGCTGTAACAGCCCATTGCTGGTTCCATTCCAGCAGGCTGTCGAAAATCTTATCCCAGGTCTCATCCCCCTTAATGCCCAGCATAAAGCGCCAGGGCTGCTCGTTGAAGCTGCTGGGCGCCCAGCGGGCCGCCTCAAAAATGCGCTGCAATTTATCGGCCTCAACAGGACGTGAATCAAACGAACGGGGGCTCCAACGGCTTTTCAGCAGGGGGTGAAGGTTCTTATCGGTAATGGCAGGCTTTTCCATTGTGTTTTTGTTTTTGTTCAATTAACAAAATCGACCTGCATTTGTTTGATGTTTTTTTTGATAAGATTAACTAATTGGTGAAAATTTTTGTTATGGATGGATTTTCCCTTAAATTTGGAAAAGCGAAGAGAATGGGATGATGTGCTGATGTGGTAATTAGTTGATTACACGGATAAGGTCCTGGGACTTAACCTTAACCTTAACCTTAATCTCAACCTTAACCTCAACCTTAACCTTAACCCGAAAGCTGAATATTATGGAAGAACATAAGCAAAGCGCCGAGCAGCGCATACTGGAGGCTGCCACCCAGAACTTCCTTTTCAGGGGGTATGCGGGCGCCCGCATGCAGCAGATCGCCGATGATGCCGGGGTCAACAAGGCCCTGTTGCATTATTATTTTGAAAGCAAGGAGTTGCTGTTTCGCAAGGTGATGGAAGACGCCCTTACGGGCTTTGCCTCGCTAAGCGAAATGGTGGTCGATAAGCAGGCCGCAACCCTTCGGCAGCGCCTGCAGATGCTGGTCGACCGCTTTCTGCAGGTCCTGTTGCGCAAGCCTTTCCTGCCGGGATTTATCCTGCAGGAGGCCCAGCAACACCCCGAAATGATGTACCCCATACTGGAAAGCTACAAGGCCGACCTGAACGCCCTGCAGCAGGAGATCAACGAAGAAGCCTTGCTGGGGCGGATGCAGGCGGTGGATGCCCGTGAACTGTTGGTCAATATGTTCTCTGTATGCCTGTTCCCTTTCCTGGCGATGCCATTGATCAGCCAGGTATTGTATCCAGGCGGTGAAGAAGCCCTGGGGCGCCTGCTCGACCAACGCAAAAAAGCTGTGGATGAGCTGGTACTCGAGAAGGTGTTTAAGGTTTAAAGTTCAAGGTTCAAGGTTCAAGGTTTAGGCTGCTGGGTGTCACGTTTTAAGGTATCAGGTTTCGGGTGTCAGGTGTCAGGTTGTAGGTTTTGGGTGTTGGGTTTTTGTAAATCGCAAATCGCAAATCCCTGCCTGCCGGCAGGCAGGGTTAACCGTTAATCATAAATCAAAATGAAAGCTCTAAAACTTCTCCCGCTCGTAATTTTCGCTTGCTCCTTCCAGCCTCTCCTGGCCCAGGACAAATCTCCCATCACCCCTGAATTGCTCTGGCAGATGAAGCGGGTGGGCAATCCCGAGGTTTCACCCGATGGGCAATGGACCGTCTTTACGGTGAATGAATGGGACATTGAAGCCAATAACTCAGCCACCGACATTTATTTGCTTAACAACGCCACAGGCGAACAGCGCCGCCTTACCTTTAGCGGGAAAGAAGGGTCACCTGTGTGGAGCCCTGATGGAACCCGCCTGGCATTTGTTTCACGTCGTCATGATGGCCCGGCTCAGGTCTATATCCTGCCGCTTCAAGGCGGGGAAGCCCAAAAAATCACTGACCTGCCCGTTGGCGTCTTTGGCCTCAAATGGTTCCCCGATGGCAACCGGATTGCATTTGCAGCCAACATTTTGCCTGAATACAATGGCGATTGGGATAAGCTGCGCGAACTGCAAAAGAAAATGAGCGAAAGCAAGGTGACCGCCAAAGTGACCGAAAACGCCATGTACCGCTACTGGGACCGCTGGCTTACGGATGGTTATTACCCCCGCCTGTTCAGCCTTGAGCTGCAGTCAGGCAAGGTGACCGACCTGATGCCCCATACGGTGAATTATTTTGATATGATGGGCGGGGTGAGCTATGATATTGCGCCCGATGGCCAAAGCATTGCCCTTAGCATGAACACCACCCCGCCGCCCTATGAGGACACCAATTACGATGTCTTCCTGCTGGCCACCGACGGCAGCGGGCAAATGACTAACATCACCCCTGAAAACACGGCCGACGACAGCAGCCCGGTGTTCAGCCCCGATGGTCGCTATGTTCTCTACGGGAAGCAAAATATTTCCCACTTTTATGCCGACCGCGTGGTGATGACCCTTTACGACACCCGGACTGACTCAAAAAACCCACTCAGCGAAAACATCGACCTCTCGTGCTCCGACTGGTTCTGGTCAGCCGACGGGCGCACCGTGTATTTCCACGCCGAAGACCAGGCGATGCAGTCCATCTTCAGCATCCCGGCAGCAGGTGGGCAGCATACCCGCCTCTTTCATTCAGGCACCAACAGTGGGGCACAACTATCTGGCACCCAGACCCTGGTCTTTAACCACCACAACCTCAGCAGTCCTGCTGAGTTGTACCGCCTCGATTTAAGCCGTCGCGACGGGCTCAGCAAAATGACCGCATTCAACGATGACATCCTCAGGAAGATAGACTTTGGACGCATTGAGAATGTGACTTTCAAGGGCGCCAACGATGCCGATGTGCAGATGTTCATCAACTACCCGCCCAACTACGATCCCTCGAAAAAATATCCCCTGGTGATGATGATCCACGGGGGTCCCCACGGCACCTTTGGCGACTACTGGCACTACCGCTGGAACAGCCACCTCTTCGCCTCGCCCGGATACATCGTGGCCTTCCCCAACTTCCACGGCTCCACCAGCTTCGGACAGGACTTCGCCATCAGCATCCACGGCGAGAATGCCAACAAGCCCTTCGAAGACATTATGAAAGCCGCCGATTACCTCATTGAGCGGGGCCTGGTGGATGAGAACCGTATGGCTGCTGCAGGCGGGAGCTATGGTGGCTATATGGTCAGCTGGATTGCAGGCCATACTGACCGCTTTGCCGCCCTGGTGAATCATGCCGGGGTGTACGACCTGCACCTGCAGTTTGCCAGCGACTATTCGGGCAATCGCGGTGCACAATATGGCGGCACCCCCTGGGAGAACTTCGACCGGCTCAACAGCCAGAACCCCTCACAGTTTGCCCACAACTTCAAAAGCCCGATGCTGGTCATCCACGGCGAGCGCGACTACCGCGTGCCCATCAACCACGGCCTCCTGGTGTACGGCATTTACAAGGCGATGGGCCTCGATGCCCGCCTGGTGTATTTCCCCAACGAAAACCACTGGGTCCTTTCGCCCCAAAACTCCATTTTCTGGTATAATGAACTTTTCAACTGGTTTGGGCGTTATTTAAAGGATTAAAACACCTTTGCTAACGGTTTGATAACCAGTGAGTTTTTTGAGAAGGTATTCAATTAATAAAATATTTTCATTACCTGTCTGTTTTTTCGACGGATGAATGAATAATATTGCTAAATTTGCTACTTATGTGAAATTGGGCGAAATGTGTTTTGTTGGCGGTAAACGTTCGTAAAAACCCGGAAGACTGCCTGCAAATTTCCCCAATGAAAATTGTTTTTTGAATTTAAATGCCCAAGGGCTTTAAAATATAGGAGGTTGGATATGATAAAAAAAATACATTTCACCGAAGTGAAAATCTTATTGGTTTTATTATTGTTTTTTTCTAATGGTTTCATTGGGTTTTCTCAGGACTTTATTTTTAATATTAACG